>PLYG01000215.1:0-467 GCA_003153335.1 Betaproteobacteria bacterium
GTTGCGCTCGATCACCCGCTCGAAGTAGCCGAGAAACTTCGGCAGCCGGTTGGCGAGGAACTCCTTGCTGCGCCGCTTGGACTCGGGTTTCTGTTCTTCGTAGTAAAGACCGCCGCCAACTGGATGGTGCGTGTCGTGGATTTCGACAATGAAATCCGCCAGCGTGAGTTGCAGTTGATGCACCCACAGCTTTCCCGCCGCGTCCTTCGGCGCCAGCCCAATCCGGGGGCCGAGAAACAGCAAGATGTTCGCGGTCTGCCCGATCAAAGTGCGGCCGGCTTTCAGAAACGGTGGGGCGAAGGGTGGCCGCGCGATATCCAGGCCATCGAGAAATTTCATCAGCGCCGAAACGCCGCCACCCTCTTCTTCCGGCACCAGCGCCATGTCGATGTACTCGGCCCCACCCTCTTCGAGTGCCAGCCGTACGTATTCGCCGCGACCTTGAATGCCTGGCCAGTAATAGAGTT
>PLYG01000215.1:506-4534 GCA_003153335.1 Betaproteobacteria bacterium
TCGGGTGTCAGCGTCCACTTGACCTGGGGGCCGCTGAGAATGCCGTAGACCATGTCGGGCGGGAGTTTGGACTTGGAATCGGCAATCCATAGCGCGGCCGCGGCGCGCTTGTCGGCATTGAGAATCTGCGTGGCTTCGGCGAGCGCGTTCATCAATGCCTGATACAGCCTGGGATTCTGATCGTGAAACTTCCTGGAAGTCCACGCGACGGTGAAACTGTGCGCTCCGCCCAGCACGTCGAACGAGTTCAGCACAGTGTGAATGCTGGGTTGCGCGAGCTGCTGATTCTGGAACGGCGGTACGCTGAACACGCTGTCGAAGGCGCTGCCGCCTGAGAGGAGTCCGATCGTTGCGTCGGGCGGCGACATCGATACGGTCAACCGGTCGAGCCTGGCGTAATTCTCCTTGCCATAGGCCTGCGCGACGGCCATCTGCAGCGTCACCGCCTGCACCGATATCCCGACCGTGGGGACCGCGATCCGGCTGGCGTCCGTGAAGTCGCGGATCGTCTTGATATCCGGGTTGCGCGTGTTCAGCAGAAACGGCTGCGAACTCAGCGCCGACACGCCCCGCACTTCCTGCGGCGTGCCGCGCGTTTTGGCCCAAAAGGTCAGGAGTGCGGGAACGCCTCCTGCAACAACATCGACCTCACCGGCAAGCAAGGCCGTATTCACCGCATCCGGACCGTTGAAAACCATCCACGCCACCTTGACGTCGCCGAGCCCTAAGTCCCTGGCATGCTTTTCGATCAGGTTCTGATGCTCGAGGATATTGAACTGCACGTACCCCATCGAGAATTGCTTCGCCAACCTAATTTCGGTCTGCTCCGCGCACACGGGGCTCATGCTGATGGTCAGCGCGACTGCCAGCGCGGCTGCAGCGCGGACTCCTGACAGTTTGTTCACTTGCTTCTCCTTCGTTTACATGGTCTAACCGATCGAGTGCTCAAGCCGGCCGCTTTGCGAGAACTCAAGCCGCAACCTGTCCCCGGGCTGCAGCCAGCGGGGCGGCGCTCTGAACGCACCCACACCCGCCGGCGTACCGGTGGCAATCACATCGCCCGGCTCCAGCGTCATGAACGCGGAAAAGTATTCGATCAGCCGGGCCACGTCGAAAATCATGTCGCGCGTATTGCCGTCCTGCAGCAGTTCGCCATTGACCCACAACTTGAGCGCAATACTTTGCGGGTCCGGTATTTCGTCGCGGGTGACGATCCACGGCCCCAGCGGGCATAAGCCATCCATGCTCTTGGCGAACATGGTCTGCGCCGGCGACACGTCGAACTGGAATTCGCGCGCACTGATGTCATTGAGGACAGTGTAACCCGCCACTGCGTCCAGCGCATGTTCGCACGAAACCAACTTGATTCGTTTGCCGATGACCACGGCCAGTTCGACTTCGAAGATTGGTGTCCCCGCTCTCCGGTCTCCGCCACCCGGGCTTGCTGCGTCTATCGCGTGGCCGGCGGCGCGATTGCCGCACCTTCGATGCCGTGGCGCTTCAACGCACTCGCGACAAAGCCCGAGGCTTTCATTTCTTCGATGAATTCGGCGAGATAGCGCACGCCGGCGGCGCGTCCCTTGGGCGCCGCCATCGCCTGATTGATCACCATGAAGCGGCCTTCAAGCAGGCGCACGCCGGGAACGCGCCTGGCGTCGGCTTCAAGTTGCTGCTTCACCCCCGCCGCAACCTCGACCGCTTGCGCAACCATCGTGTCCACTACCGCGGGCGACGTGGGGGCGCGGATGATCTTCGCCTTTTTCAGCTCCCGCGTGAGATAGAGATCGTAGGCGCTGCCAGCGCCGACCACGACCCGCACGCCTTCGCGATCGACCTCGGCATTTTGCCTGATCGGCGAGTTTTGCGGCACCAGGTAGGCGCCCTCGATGATCACGTAGGGCGCCGTGTAATCCATATCCGCAGCGCGCACCGGATCGATGGCGACAAAACCCACGTCCCACTCGCCCGCCTTGACACCATCGACCACCTTGCCGGCCGCCGTGTAGAGAACCAGTTCGAGCGGCACACCTAACCGTCGCGCGAGTTCGCGCGCGAGGTCGACCAAGACGCCGTGCGGCTCGCCGGTGGCGGGGTCCTTCACCGCGAGAATCGGGTTGCCGAAGTTGATCGCGGCGCGCAGTTTGCCCATCGGCGCGAGAGTGGCAGCGGTGGCGGTGACCGGTGTGGAGGGAGTGGCAGTTGTCATCGTGGAGGATGGTGTCATGGAACAGGCACCCAGTACAGCGGACAAGAGTGCGATGCCGGCATTGCGGTTCATTTTACTGGCCTTGGATACCTGCGTTGAAAATTTATGGGGCGGTTGTACCGAGCGATATTGCCGGCCCGATGCATGGAGCAACCGTACCACATCGCCGGATGCAGCTGCAATCAGGGCAATTGGCGTGCAGCGAGTTTGCTTGCACCAACGCTCTGATCGCCGCGATCTGGTTGATCGTATCGGCACTTCGAGGCTAACTGGCCGTTGAAAAGCTACTGCGGTGGCCAGTTGCCGCCCCAGTTGCCAAATGAGACAGTGCTCGAAATCCTCACGTACGCCAGCTCCGGTTTCTATGCGCCTCATTGACCAAACTGAGGCCTTGCAACCAGCTATCCTCGCGACGCTTTTCAACAGCCTGTTTACGACAGTGCCGCCGGTCAGACGGCCAGCGCAGCCGCTTTCGCCTTGCGCACCCGCGCTATCCAGATCAATGCCGCCAGCAACAGCGCCAACGGCGCCAGCGAAACCCGGTTAAGCAGTGTCCAGCCATCGGCATGGAGCAACAGCCCCGATGAAAGCGACGACACGGCCATGGTCGCGAACACGCAGGAATCGTTGATGCCCTGGACCTTGGCCCGCTCTTCCGGGCGATAGGTCTCGGTGAGCAGCGTGGTGCCGCCCACATACAGGAAGTTCCAGCCCACGCCCAGCAAGAACAGCGCCCACCAGAAATGCATCACCTCGTGTCCGGACAGCGCGATGGTCACGCAGACAAAATTGAGCGCGACGCCGGCCGCCATGATGCGTAGCACGCCGAAGCGCTTGATCAGGTTGCCGGTAAAGAATCCCGGCGCGAACATCCCGATCACGTGCCNNGCCAGCGGCGTCGCGGTCATCAGCAGGTTCATTACCCCGTAGCCCAGCGCGGCGGCCAGCACCGCGACAACGAAGGCCGGCTGGCCGACAATTTCTCCCAGCGGCCGGCGCGGCGCCGCCGTTGCCTCGACCTTCGGGTTGGGGATGCGCAGGAACTGGATGATGGCCATGGATACCAATCCGCAGAACATCAGCGACACATAGCTGCCCATGAACGGGACGGCGAACAAATCCTTGGTCAGCTTCGAGGATTCGGGACCGATGATCCCGCCCACAATGCCGCCAGCCAGCACCAGCGCAATCGCCTTGGCGCGAAAATCCGCCGGGGCCATGTCCGCCGCGGCGAAACGATACTGGATGGCGAATGCACTGTAGGCGCCGGTGATCAGCGTTCCCACGCACAGCAATGCAAAGCTGTGCACGTAGACGGCCAGTGCGCACACGCCGGCACCGACGACGCCCATCAGCGAGCCGAAGCTGAAACCCGCGCGGCGCCCGTAACGCTTCATGAAGTAGGAAGCGGGAACTGCCCACAGCGCGCCGCCGACCACGTAACCCGTGACGGGCAGCGTCGCCAGCGCCTTGTTGGCCGCCAGCATGAAGCCGGCCAGGCCGTTGAGCGAAATGAAAATGACATTGTTGATCAGCAGCAGCGCCTGGCAGGCGGCGAGCAGCATCACGTTACGGCGTATCGAATTCACCGGGAGCAGTCGAAAAGGGGGAGTGGCGGGAGGGCGGCATGAAGCCTACCATATTGCGATGAGCGAAAGGCCGATCAGGATCATCAAGGGACGCGGAACGAGCATTCGTCCGCAGGCCCGCTACGACCGGCATGCGCGCGAGGCCGTCGATGACGGCTGGACCCGGCCGGGCGCCGAAGACGAGCAGCGTCCGTCGCCACCGACTGTCGTCGTCGAACGGCCGGCCAAGACCA
>PLYG01000373.1 GCA_003153335.1 Betaproteobacteria bacterium
ACACGAGCACGACGACGATGACGGTGGGACCGCGGGAGAGAGCTGCTGCCACTGCGGCTCCGACCGAAAGCAGGGCACCAATGTAGGGCAGAACGTCGGCCACGCCGGCAAACGCGGCAATGGCCAAGGCGTCAGAAACACCACANNGACCCGGGAAAGCCGGATGTGGTGAGACCTGGGAACCACCAGGAAAAGGCCTCCGCGCAGCCGATCCCGATCGATCATGATGTACAGGGCCAGGAATACGGAACTCAGGATATACGCCAAGATCTCAACGATGCGGCGGGAGAACTCGATCGGATCCGAAGTGGCCATCGTTACAAGGTCGCCGGGGCGCACGTTGCGAAGCAGTTCCGCCAAGGGGCTGGTCAGGTGGGAGCCCTCCAACCATGTCACCAAGCGTGCCTGTAGGGCGGGCCCCTGCTCCAGAAGGTTGATCACCTGCGCCATGAGTGATGGAATCGTCAGAGTGATGAAGAGAACGGTGAGCGCCAGGAGCGTCGTGAAAACGATCGCGATATCCAGGCCCCGGCGCATGCGCCGCTTTTCGAGCCACCGGATCGCGGGACTGATGGTGCCGACAATAATGAGGGCCGCCACCACTACCAGAAGCACCGGTAGAAGCTGGGTCAGCACCCACAGGCCAGGGATCAGAAGTATCAAAATGATGAGCGTGCCAGGAGAAGGCTCGATTCGAATCACACGGCGCCGAGCGTCCTTTGGCGGAAGTCCAGCGGGTCCCTGAATTGGCATCATGTCGCTTCTACTCTAAATTGGTTGCCAAAAAATACGCAAAGCAGGCACTATAGCTTACCTACGGAGCAATGCTATGTGCGGCGGGGTCAAGATGTCCGTGAAATGGCACAGCAATCTGGGGCATGGGCCTGGACCTGGACCATCACCTGACGTGGGGACAACTCCTTGAGTTTGTGGTCGCTCCAAACCTGTCGCCAATGGCGTGCGCCAGCAACGCCGCGGCGCAAGCCGAGCATGTCGCGGGCAATGCTGGGCCAGGGTGTACCGTGTTCAACCGCCGCGCGCTCCATATAAGTCACCATTTGTTCTTCAACCTGATCGCGGGTAAGGTCTATCGAACCCGCCCGGTAAAAAGCCGCATCCCATTGGCTGAGCCACCAGGGGTTGTGATAGGCCTCACGGCCAATCATGACGCCGTCCACATGTCCTAGCTGGTCCAGCACCTGCGCAGTGCTGGTGATGCCGCCATTGACGACGATGGTGAGCGCGGGGAAGTCTTCTTTGAGCCGGTGCGCCCAGTCGTAGTGCAAGGGTGGTACTTCGCGGTTTTCTTTCGGACTCAAGCCCTGGAGCTAGGCGTTGCGCACGTGCACGATAAAAGTGGAGCAACCGGCCGCGCTGACGGTACCAACAAAATCACGCACAAAATCGTAGCTGTCACTCTGATCGATGCCAATACGGTGCTTGACGCTGATGGGCACTTGCACCCCATCCAGCATGGCCTTGACGCAATCGGCCACCAACTGCGGCTCGGCCATCAAACAAGCACCAAAGGCGCCGCGCTGCACGCGCTCGCTCGGGCAACCACAGTTCAAATTGATCTCGTCATAGCCCCATTGCTCGCCCAGCTTGGCGCATTGCGCCAGATCGGCCGGCTCGCTGCCGCCGAGTTGCAAGGCAACCGGGTGTTCCTCATCGTTGTAGTGCAGATGACGCGGCACATCACCATGAAGCAGCGCCCCGGTCGTCACCATTTCCGTGTACAGCAGTGCGTGCTTGGTGAGCAGCCGATGAAAATAGCGGCAATGGCGATCGGTCCAGTCGAGCATCGGCGCAACGCATAACTTCCAGCGGTCTGGGGAAACGGGTATCAGGCTCGACATGCGCGGGATTATCCCAGCCGCGCCAGAGAAGTCTGCCTTCGCAACAATCAGATGATCTTGGAAAAGCGGGCGCGGGTACGGTCGGTCTGCAAGTAACGATCAAACACCATGGCCACCGCACGCACAAAAAACCAGAAGGATAGCCAATTCAAAGGCCCTACCCCGAGTATCCCTGACCGCTTACCCGCTGACGCCGACGATTCCGATGCGCATGACCATCCCTTAGCCGATGTGCTTCCTGAAAAAATCGAGGGTACGCGTGCGCGCGAGCTTCGATGCCTCGGCGTTGTAAGAGCCGCGCTGGTCGCAGTTGAAGCCGTGTCCGGCGGCATAGAAGTGCCCGGCCACTGCCGGGTGCTTCGCCAGCACCGCCCTTGCCTGCTCAGGGGTGGGCGACATGTCCTGTTCGCCGAAGTTGGCCATCACGGGAACCTTGGGCGCGTCGTCCGCGAAGTTCGCAATTCCACCCGGATAGTACGGCGCCGCGCACACAATGCCCGCAGTGCGCGCCGCCGCGACCCAGGTCACCGTGCCGCCCCAGCAATAGCCGACGATGCCGACCTTGCCGGCGCCTTTTGCTTCCTTGACCGCGGCGTCAACGTCGAGCAGGGTCTGTTTCCAGTCGAGCTTCTGCATGATCGCGAGGCCGGCCTGGATTTCAGGCTGCGTGTAGCCGGTGTCGTAATTGCGCTGCACGCGGTCGTACATCGCCGGGGCGATCGCGAGATAGCCGTCTGCTGCGTAGCCGTCGGCCACCGACTTGATGTGGCTGTTCACGCCGAAGATCTCCTGGATTACGACAACCGCGCCGCGCGGCTTGCCGGCGGCTTCCGCGCGATAGGCCGCCAGTTTGTGCCCGTCGGCAGCGGTGAGTTCGATCATCTTGCCCATTTGCATTTCCTCCTACAGTTAACGAATAGCGATTTCAACCGCCCTAAACCGAGTATCGGCGGCCGCTGCACCCGTGTCAACCGCGCGTTGGCATGGTCAAATGCCCGAAAATCCCGCGCTTGGGCCGCGCATCGGGCTGCCGTGGCCTGCCTTGCTCGCCGCAGCACCCAACACCCGCGCCGCGGACGCAAGCGGACCCCGCCTGACCCAACAGGAGCTGGTCACCAGGCTAGGCGCTGATCGAATTCGATCTCCGGTAGTGGTTGGGTGGCCTGTTCCCAGTGCAGATCGCTGGCTGCCATAGCGCTCGCCATTGGAGCCTCTCGCACCGATGTCAGCATTGGAGCGAATCGACTGGCTGCTCAGGGTCGATACCGGCCGTTCAAGACACAGAAACAACCTCGCACCAGTGCCCGGATTTGCCCGGCTTGGGGAGCCGGCCCTAACGCCGGCTATCGACCCCTATGCGCAGATCGAAACTATGCGCAGATCAGGATCACTGCGGTCACGCCGACAAGGAATGACGCGGCGACAGCCCAGATGCGATTGACAGGACCTTGGCATAGTTTTCGTGNNATCGCATTCGCAAGTACGACGGGCTCGCGCGAACGCAAGGATACGTGAGCCCCTCGACCCGTCGAGGTTGATCAGTTGTCTCGTCACGACGTTCGTCCGCAAAGCCAGTGTGGATGCTCCCGCTGCTGGCAAGGTGCGGCACGAATACGCGAGACAACGGAAACTATGCAAAGAAGTCGCGGTGACTTGGCGGGTTTCCACGTAGGAAGAATTGCGCGGGCGCGGATTGGCCCCTGTGCATAGTTGCGATCTGCGCATAGTGCAGAGGGATTTTAGCCTGGCGGTCGCGGCGCACGTATTTCGGTAAGGGACGTGGCGTTACCACCGCGACCGGTAGACTAAAAATCCTGTTGGACTGAACCGACGCGCTGACCGTGGTGCTATGGCGATTGAATCAAAGCGATGTCGTTGAAGCTTGCAGATGACCACGGCGACAAGCGAGTAGGCAAAGCCGGAGCGTTGAGTTTCAGGTCGGCTGTCGCGCTTCGGGCAGTTGTGTCGTGTTGTTTGGTGGGCGATCCGGCGCCGGCGAGCAGGCATTGTGTGGGAATGCGCCACGATTGACGAAAGGATGGCGACCGTTCCACGAGGGGAATGCGGAACGCGTTCAGCAGAGATGGTGTGTTAGATTTCATGCGCGATCGCGCGGCGGCGCGCGCGGCAGAGCGCCCGGCAGGAAGGTTTCGATGCAAATCATGCGGCCATGACCGCACTGCGGGCAGTCACGCAGCGATTTGCCGGTGAGCTGCTCATAGCGGTCGCGGTAGTCCGGAGGCGCCTCGGGGAGTTTGGCGGTGGGTGCGGGTGCGGCGAGCAACTGGCGACAGTGGGCCAGTTTGACCACGCGGTAGCGATTGGCCAGGAAGCCGTAATGTCGGACCCGTTGCAACCCAGACGGCAGCACATGCAGCAGGAAGCGGC
>PLYG01000050.1 GCA_003153335.1 Betaproteobacteria bacterium
GTCGATCGCCGTTTCCATCAGCGCCCGGTGGCGCAGGAGTTCGCTTTGCAGCGCCTGCTCGGCGCGCTTGCGCTCGGTGATGTCCTGCAGCGTGCCGAACATTCTGATAACCGCGCTGGCGGGATTTGTACTGACCTTGCTGATACTGTGGACGTAGCGAATCTCTCCGCTCGAGTGGACGATGCGGTAATTCAGGTCAAAGGGACTCTGATCTTCGATAGAATCAGCGAAGCGCTGGTCCACTATAGCGGCGTCGTCTGGGTGAACGAGCGCTCGATAGGTCTCGAGCGTTGGCTCACCGCCGTACGGGTCTAATCCAAAGATGCGGAACGTCTCTTCTGACCAGACGGCTTTGCCAGTGTTCACATCTATCTCATAGTAGCCAATGTGGGCGGTCGTTTCCGCATTTTTCAGCAATCGTTCGCTTTGCTGGAACGTTTCTTCAGCGCGCTTGCGCTCGGTCTCGTAACTTGCCTTGAGGCGGTCGTAGGCCATTTGCCGGCGCTGGTAAGCAAGCAGGCCCAGGGTGGTGATGAGAAGCAGCGCCCCGAACAACCCACCCTGTACGTAAACACGCCGGTGCCAGGAGGCGAAGATACCGGCCGCATCACGATTGACCGAAACCATCAACGGCTTATCCATTCTCAGGGAGGCCGGCCGAATGGTGCGCCAGGCGCTCATACGTTCATCGCCGGTAGAGTAGGCAGTGCCGACAAAAATATTGGTTACCCGACCGCTTTCTGTGTGCATCGTGTAGCGACTGCCGGATTTGGCCAAGTCCATGCCGGCCAAGTCTTTCCTGTTAGGTTCCTCAATGACAATCCTGCCGTCGCCATGAACGATGGAAGACCTCATTCCCGGCGTGTAGAGCACCGAATTCAGCAGAACGGCGAAATACTCGGGGGCAAGCGTTGCCGTGACGATGCCGGCAAATTCCCCCTTGGGGCCGACCACAGCTCGTGTCAGGTTGATGGAAAACACCTCCAGCGCAGTATTGAACGGCGGCGAAACGTAGAGCGTATCCGGATTCGGGCGAGCGCTCGCGATCCTGAAGTACTCCCGTTCGCTGAAATCCCTGCCGATCAGTTCATCCCGGTTGGAGGCCAACACCGTCCCCCTGGCATCGAGGATGCCTAGGGTGCGCAGTCCCGGGATCGATCCGGACAAGGCATTGAGATGGCGGGCTGCTTCCTTCTCCATCTTTTTGCTGCCCCACGGCAGGAATTCATCCCGGACCCCGGCCAGGGCATGATTCACTCCCTCCATCTGGCGTCCCAGGTTCTCATCGACGATCCGGGCCTGCGCTTGCAACCGGTCACGTTCCCTGGCATCGATGCCGTCGTGCTCCGAATAAAGCGAATAGCCGATTAGTGCGCCAACGGTCAGCAGTGCAATGCCAAGCAGTAGCCACTGAATCCGGTAGCGGTGTGCCGTGCCCCGTGTCATGAAAAAATCCCGCTGGCCATGGTGCATTTGTCCTGGTAGTCATCCGATTCTGCGCTGGCGTTGCAGATTCTTGCGCTTCATCGCTGGCAGCCCAGCGCCGGTCCCTAATCGACACCTGCCTCACGCTGGTGCCGCACCGCCAGAATGACCACGGTGTCGATGGTGTCGAGAAAATCGTATAAGGCTACGCCGCCTGTGCGCATGCGTGAGATGACGAACTCGCGCACGCCCATTTCGACTGGGCGGCCGATCAGGGGATGGCGCTGCAGCATCGATATCGCATCCACTATGCCTTTTGCCGCAGCGAGAGCCGCCTCCGGGTCATGCGCCGCGAGAAAATCCCGCAACTGTTCCAGATCGCGCATCGCGCCGGGCGCATAGGTGACCCGCGTGACGCGTGGCATGGGCGCTTATTTCACGAGCTTCTTCGCCCGCGGGCGGGCACGGTGGCTTCGCTCCTGGGAATGGTATTACCAGAGTAGTACGTGCCGGGGGAGGAGTCAACCCGGAGTATTGTCCAATGGGGTATGGGTCTGAAGGGGAAGCGTGGTCGATTGGACCGATTTGAAGTTATAATCGACACGATTGAGGGAGAACACGAACTTGGGTAGCGTCATTTGTCGTTTGTTGCGTTGCAGTACCGTTGGCGCTGAACGCATCGGGCGCAAGGCCCGCAGCCCCAAGCGGCAATTTTCTTCCGAAACCTGAGGTACTCATGGCCGCGCCACGTCCGATCACTCCGTCGTCGCGACCCCGCCCGGTCTTCCGCAACATTCAGGTCACCGATCTTGCGCGTTACCGTCTGCCGCTGCCCGCGATCGTGTCCATCCTGCATCGGATCAGCGGTGCCCTGCTGTTCCTGTTCACCTGGTTGTTGCTATGGCTGCTGCAGACGAGCGTGAGCGACGCCGCCCGGTTTCGCGCGCTGTATGGCAATCCGCTGGTCAAGCTCATCGTGTTCGCACTGCTGTGGTCGCTGCTCCACCATTTGTGCGCGGGGATCCGCTTTCTGGTGCTCGATGTGAGCCACGCCGCAATGGATCTGAAGCCCGCGCGTCAATCCAGCGCGATTGTAATGGTCGTGAGCCTGATGCTGACCGTCATTATCGGAGTCAGGCTATGGTGAGACGCGAAGCGGTCGGCGCCCACTACGGGCTGCGCGACTGGTTGATGCAGCGGATCACCGCGGTGGCTATCGCCATCTATGTGGTGCTGCTGCTGGGCATCCTGCTGTTCACGCCGGGCATGGACTTGGCCGCGTGGCAGGGGCTTTTTGCCAGCCAGGCATTCAAGCTGGCGACTTTCGTCGCGCTGATCAGCGTGTTCCTGCACGCGTGGGTCGGCATGCGCGAGATCATCATGGATTACATCCGGTCCACGGCCGTGCGCCTCGCACTCGAAGTCGTCGTGATCGTCGCGCTGCTCGCCTACACGGGCTGGGCGATTCAAATCTTGTGGGGACAGAAGTAATGGGATTGCCCGTTCGCAGGTTCGATGCGATTA
>PLYG01000573.1 GCA_003153335.1 Betaproteobacteria bacterium
GACAACAAGTTCCAGATTCCCAACGTGCCGGGGCAGACTCCCGCCTTCACGCTCGATGGTGCGCCCAACATCGCTTCAGAGAACCTGAACGCCCGGCAGGACGAGAAGAACAGCTTCCAGATCCTGTCGTTGCAGAGTGCCATCGGGGCAAATACCGAATACCAACTCTCGCTCTTTCACCGTTACTCGGACGTGCACTATCAACCGGACCCGATCGGCGACCTGGCGTTCAACGGCATCGCCGCGCAAATCCTGCGCCGCAACGAGGTTTCCGGCATCCAGGGCGACCTCAGTTACCACTTGGGCGCGCAACACATCGTGCGCGCGGGGGTCTTCCTGCAGCGGGAGCGCTTCGGTGTCGATAACCATGCCGCTGTATTCGCCGCCGACGCCGACGGCAATCAAACCAGCGGCGTGCCGCTGACCATCATCGACAATTCGCACATCACCGGCCACCTGTATGGCGTCTATGTGCAGGACGAATGGAAGCCGACCAAGGCGTTGACGATCAACTATGGCGTGCGCTATGACCAAGTCGCTACGGTCGTCGACGAAAACCAGCTGAGCCCACGTATCGGCCTGGTGTACGAGCTGACGGCACAGACACGGGTGCACACCGGCTATGCGCGATACTTCACGCCGCCGCCCACGGAGAAGATCGATACCACCTCGGTGCAGCTGTTCCAGAATACGACCAACGCGCTGCCATCGGATGCAAACACCGCCGTGAAGTCCGAGCGCTCAGACTACTTCGATACCGGCCTTGCTCATCAGTTGACACCTGAGATCACCCTCGGACTCGATGGCTACTATCGAAAAGTCCAACACTTGCAGGATGAGGGACAGTTCCGCAATGCACTGATCTTCTCTGCGTTCAACTACGCCGAAGGCAAGATCTACGGCATCGAGGCGTCGGCGACGTATCACGCGCGCGGCCTCTCGGCCTATGCCAACGCCGCCTACTCGGTGGCAAAGGGACGCTCGGTTGAGACCGGACAATTCAATTTCGACCCCAATGAACTCGCGTACATAAACAGCCACTGGGTACACCTGGACCACGATCAGCGCTGGAGCGCGTCGACCGGCGTCGCGTATACCTGGTCAGGAACCGCGGTAAGTGCCGATGCGCTGTACGGCAGCGGGCTGCGGCGCGGCTTCGCCAACACCGAGAGCGTGCCCGGCTATGCGACGATGAATATCTCCGCAACGCACGGCTTCGCTTTCCCAAGCCTGGGCAAATTCGACGCGCGGCTGTCTGTCCTCAACCTCTTCGACAAGAGCTACCAGCTGCGTGATGGCAGCGGCATCGGAGTTGGAGCGCCGCAATTCGGTCCGCGCCGAACGTTCTACGCGGGTCTAACGAAGCCGTTTTAGGGCATCGTACTTATCGCGCCAGGAGTCTTTGTATCCTTTGTCCGGCAGCGGATCGCTTTCGTTCGAGGGTNNCAGCTCTTGGCGGCGAGATGAGCGCATCGCGAGCGATGATGGCCTCCCACGATGTCGATGGCGCTATGCCTGTTTCCCGATTTGGGCGTGAGATCAGATCATTCGAGAAGCAAAAAACATGACGAGTGCCCCCAGGAACGTAAGCCCGATGAGCCTTAAGGTGATTGCCGAGCGGTTCTGAGAGTGAGCCTCAGGCAGAATGTCAGAAGCGCCAATATACAGAAGGAAGCCGGCGAAGAATCCCAAATACAGCATCAGGGAGGTAGCGGACACATGAATTATCAAGGTAGAAGCCGCACCCAAAACAGGAGCGAGCGCATCTAACAGAAGCATCGCAAGCGAACGGCGAATTGTATTGCGGTTAACCAGCATCAAGCTAACCGTGTTGAGGCCATCACAAAAATCGTGTGAAATCACAGCAATGGCGACGAGAATCCCGACAGATTTGGAAACCTGAAATCCCAGACCAATTCCAATTCCATCCATAAAGCTGTGCCCGGCCAAAAAAAGCGCGGAAAGGACTCCGACCTTGGGGTGATGATGTGTAGGGTAATCGTCTTCGTGCACATGATGGATCAAGACCAATTTCTCGAAACTGTGAAAGAGGAGGAACCCTACAACCAACGCGACCATTGCCCAGATAGGATCGATCCCTTGCTCGCGGGCCAACTTAAAGACCTCCGGCAGGATTTCAAAGCTCACCACGCCCAGAAGCACGCCTGCCGTGAAGCTGAGAATAAAGTGCAACCGGTCCCGAAACTTGAGAGCAAATAACCCGCCACCAAAGGTCGAAAAGAACGTTGCTATGGAAAAAAATATGGCACTCATGGATGGCAGTATGCAGACATGAATGTAAAGTGCAGTGTTTGTACCACAACGATGATGAAGTCTGTTGGTGCTGGTTTCGTCTTGTTCTTGGCTTCGGCCAATTAACGGGTGTCCGCTATGAATATGAATCTGGATTGTCCGTTTTTGGCCGGTTCCTGCCCAGAATTTTTCCCCGTTAACAGCCGTTCCGGCGAGCGTCTGCATTCCGGGCGAGCGACAAGCCGTTGTGGGTCGCTATGCAAAGCTTTGCATAGCGACCCTGAGCCGACATACGCGCTTTTGAAAAGCAGACGGTCAGCGCTCGACATAATGCGGCGTACGCCCATCGCGACCGCTTGCTGCAGGCTGGTCACGGCATTTTCGACGTCGGTCCGTGTCCTCGAGAGTTTTCCGGGCGCGGGCATACCCGACAATCGCCTAGACCCGATCGGCTGTCTCGCCGGGCGCTTCACGCATGCCGACCGAGCGCAGGATTGCCGCAAACTCAGGCCGGCCGCGCAGGCAATCGAACGCGGGGTCGATCACAACATTGGGCAGCCAGTAGTCGCGCTCGGCGGCGGCGCGAACGAGCCACCTGATCGCGGCGTCCTCGTCGCCGAGCGCCGCATACGCCATCACGCGAGATACGGGCGATACATAACGGCCGTGACTGTCGCGCTCGAACTCGCGCATTGCGTCGGCGGCATCCATCTTGTTGCCAGCGCTCGCCAGGGCGGCGATGTGAAACAGCTCCGCGCCGGTCATGCCCGGCAATGCGGTCTTGCACCAGCCGGTCTCCGCGATCGCTTCATGTCCGCGGCCACTGCACGTCAGGACCCGTGCGAGCAGCAACCGGACGATGGCGTGATCGGGCTCGATTTCGAGCGCGTCCCGCAGAATGATTTCTGCCGCGCCGAAGTCGCGGCGCAGGTACGCCAGCGATGCCAGGTTGTGGCGGTGCCAAAAGCCAAACGGGTCGCGCGCCAGCGCAGCCTCGAATGTACTTTGCGCCTCGGCAAAGCGCCCGGTCATGGCGTACAGCCATCCCAATGACCCGCACACCCGCGGGTCGGATGGGGCGCGTTGCGAGCCGGCACGATACCATCGCTCTGCTGATTCGAATGCATACTCGTAGCGAAACGCATAGGCACCGGAGAGTATGGCGACATGGGAGTTCTCCGGCTCGATCGCCCGCGCCCGCTCAATTGCCGCCCGCATCGGTTCCCTTTGCTCCCCGGCCTCCGGCGGCACGGCATCAAAACCGGCGATGCAGATTCGCGTCCACGCAATTCCCAGCAGCGCGGCGACACAATCGTGGTCTTCGTCAAGCGCGCGCGCAAACAATTCGAGCGACTTGCGGTAGCCTTCGATGGTGCGCAATCGCATGACGTAGTCCCCGCGCTGGACCAGAGCGGCCACTCTTGAAGGCTGCGCGGCAGCAGCCGGTTCGACCGGCTGGCGCTGCCGCACCAGCGGTATGTAGCTGCCGATCGGTACCACGATCTCGACAGCTGCGTGCTCTCCCTCCAGCACGTAATAGCGCGCCAGCCGGTCGCGCAGGCGCCGCGCTTCGACGCGGACGATCGGATCCTTCTTGGGATCGAAATTGCCGGGGGGGCGCCGGAATACTTCGATGCCGAGCGTCATTTCACGCAGCGCCGATACGTTGCCCTGGCGCAGCGCGGCGACGATGTGGCGCAGGAATCGCTGCTGTTGCGGCGAATGGCGGAACGCGGCGCTGCTGCAAATCGCGTCCATCTCCTGGACCAGAGACAGCTCGGAAACCGGCGCCGCCATGGACTCGCTCATTGCGGGCGACATTCGTTCATCCGCATCAACCGGCAGCCGGTGCGCGGGCAGAGGGCAGGTAACTCCGGGGTTACCCCATGCGCCCTTCCGCATTCGCACTCCGCGACCGCACAATGGGTCCGATGGAATACACAATGCATGGCGAGCATTTCGACCGCCTGCCGGTGGCCAACACGTGCCGCCGCGTCGACTTCGACTGGGTGTCGGTCGAAACTGCGCCTGGTAATCGCGCGGTGCTCGTTGTCGGCGGCATGAAGCATTGGCTCAACCTGACCATCGAATTGATTCCTGCATGCTATCAAACATTGCCCGAGTTTTGGGGAATCGAAGTTGTAGGGACGCTTCCCGGCTTCGGCGTGAGCGCATTCGTGGACTACACCGCAACGGTGGCACTTGACGGCATTTGCGGATCGCGGGGAATCGAGATCATCGGCGCTACCAAGTCAGAGCGCCGGGAACTGGTGGGAGGGAACAGGACATGAAGCATCGTCGAGGACCGCTTGTTCGCGTTGTCGAGGGCGGCCGACGCTGGCGCGTCTGTGCAGCCGGGTTGCTTCTGGCGTTGGGCGCGACTGCGGTGCAAGCCGCCGACCACCGGTTTCAGATCCTTCTCGATACCGACAACAACGCGCTGACCGGCTGCACGATCGCCACCGCCCACGGCCCGGCGGCGGGCATCGAACAGGTGTGGACTACCGTGGTCACGACCACAACCTCGGGAGCGAGCGTGACTCGAATCGAGCGCCAGACCTGCAATGGCGGGACGCTGGGGCCGTCGATACTCGTCCCGACCGCCGGCTGGCCGGCAGGCGTCGGCAACGGCGTTGCGAACACCGCAGCCATCGAGACCTACGTGCCGTTGTCGGTATTGCCGCCGTTCGGTGCGATGACGGTCTGGGTCGCAAGCACGAACGCAACCGGCGGCCAGGACGCCACGGCACCGTTCGTGGTTTCCCTCGGTGCCGCCCCGCCCGCGGCTGCGCTCCCCGTGCCACTTTCGCCCTGGTTGTTGCTCCCGCTCGCCGCCTTGCTCATTGGCGGCACCGAATGGTTGCGCCGGCGCGATCCCAGGCGGGTCGCGCTGCTCGCGAGCATTGTCATCGTGACGGTGTCGAGCCTGGTGTGGGCGGCGACCGTGACCCTCGATGGCAACATCAATGACTGGCTCGGCATTGCGGCGGTGGCCGGCAATCCGAAGGGGAGCGCGCCGGTCGATGCCAATATCGTCGGCGTGTACTATCAGTTCGACGCCGCGAATCTATATTTCCGGATCGACGCCGACGTGCGCCCGGATGCGCCGGGCAACGTGGCGCCGGTCGTTGCGGCCGGCACCGACCAGACGATCACGTTGCCAGTGGTCGCCAATCTCAATGGGACGGCATCGGATGACGGGTTACCTAATCCGCCCGGTGCATTGACGCTCAACTGGACTGTGTTTGCGGGGCCGGCGCCCGTGATCTTCGGCAATCCTGCCGCCGCGGTGACAACCGCGACCTTCACGCAGGCCGGCCTCTACACGCTGCGCCTGACCGCCAACGACGGTGCGCTGTCGGCGAGCAGCGATACGCATGTCACGGTGAACGCCAGCGGGCCGCTGTTCCTGTCGATCGCCGACCGGACGATTCCGCTGGGCGCCCGCTTTCAGCAAGTGCTTGCCGCCAACGAATTCGGCGTCGGCAACACGTTGACTTACTCGCTGCTCACGGCCCCGGCGGCCGCCTCGCTCAATCCCTCGCCGCTGGTCGACTGGACGCCGACCGCAACGCAGCTCGGGTCGAACACCTTCACCGCCAAAGTCACCGACACAAGCGGGCACACGGCGACGACGACGTTCCACGTCACCGTTGTCTACGTCGACCATCCGCCACAGCTTGGGGCCCAGGCCGATGTAACCTTGCCCGTGGGCGCCGCATTCACTCGCACGCTGACGGCAACCGATCCGGATGCAGGCGACACGCTCACCTTTGCACTGATGTCGGGGCCGGCGGGAATGACGCTCACCGGCGCCGTTCTGAACTGGGCCACGACCGGCAAGGTGCCGGGCGACTATCCGGTCACGGTCAAGGTAACCGATGGCAGCGGACTGTTCGACAGCAAGACCTTCGTGATCCGGTTGACGGCCAGCAGTCCGCCGGTGGCCAATGACGATCAGTACCAGGTGGTACTCGGCAATACGCTGACCGTCTCGGTGCCCGGCGTGCTTGGTAACGACAACGATCCGCAGGGCAACCCGCTCACGGCGGCCAAGCTCACCGATCCCGACAAGGGCACGTTGAGCGCCTTCAACGCCGACGGCAGCTTTACGTATCACGCGCCATCGGCACTGGGCGGGCCCGTGTTCTCGCCCGTGGTGCGGTATCACGTGGACTTCCTCGGCTACTCCGATCCGCCGCTCGTCGCGGACGTGGATGGGGACGGAAAGCCGGAGCTGATCTTTCCCGGGGTCGGCGGCTCGGCGCAGGCCGGCATCTCGGCCGTCCGGGGGACCGATGGATCCGTGTTGTGGCACACGGCGTCCCTTCCGGCGCCCTATAGCGACTGCGAGGTCTACTACGGCGCCGGCGGTCTCTATCACCTCGCGATCGGCGATATCGACGACAGCGGCCAGCTCTCGATCGTGGCTTCGACGAGCTGCGGCCGCGACAACCTGCCGACGGGGATCGTCGGCACGAACTCGGCGCGGTATCTTGCGTTGAACGCGAAGGACGGCACCGTCAAGTGGCTGTCGCCGCCGCTCAGCCGCGAGCTGGACGCGGCCGGCAATCCCGACAGCCTGGCGGGTGGCACCGTTCCCACTCTGGCGCGAGTGCGCGTCGGCGAGACGCCGAGCATAGTCGTCGGGCTCGACGCGTCCTACTTCCTCTTCAACGGGAAACCGGAGTGCGATCAGCTCATTCCAGGCTGGCCGGTCAATGTGATGTGCCGCGGGGTCATCGTCCTCGACGGCAAGGATGGCGCGGTGCGCCAGCGCATGGCGGCGCCAACGGCCTTCGAATTCGACGGAACGTCCTACGGTAACGGCTTTCAGGCCGCCGTCGTCGCTGACCTCGACGGCGACGGCAATGTCGAGTTCGTCTTCGGCGGCGCAGTGTTCAACAACGACGGCAGCGTCCGATCGAACAACAACAGCGACGGCACGGGCTACTCCCTGACTCTCTGGAGCGGGCTGGGCAATTTCGACGACACGCCCGACATCGAAGTCGCGCGCCTGGAAGGCAGCCCCGCCGGCAGCGGCGGGGGGTATCGGTTGGCCGTGTACAAGTCCGATGGCCGCCTGCTCTGGTCGCTGCCACTCCCGGCCACGGGGCAAACCGGGTTACCGGTCATCGCCGATGTGGACGGCACCGGCCGACCCGCAATCGTGTTCAACGTGGACGGCAATGTTTGCGCCATCGACTATCGCGGCAATTACAAATGGTGCCACGACGTCGGCGCACCGGCCGGCGTCTCGAACATCTCTGTCGGGTCGCGCGTGCAGGTCTATGACCTCGACGGCGACGGCGTGCCCGAGGTGATCGTCCAGGTCAACGGGGAAATCCTGCTGTTCCTCGACGGGGCAACCGGGAACGTCAAGTACTCGTTCGACCTGGGCGCCGCCAATGGGCCGCCGTTCTACCCGCCGTACCTGGACTACGGGGTCGGCGGCCCGATCGTGGCGGATTTCGACGGCAGCGGCCACGCGGCCATCGCAGTGCTCTGGGGCGGAGTCGGAAGGCTCGAGGTCATCGGGGCCGCGGGCAACGACTGGCGTCCGGTGCGCAAGATTTTCAACCAGGAGTCGTACCAGTTCGGCAACGTCAACGACGACGGCACGATTCCGAAGGTCTTCATCAACAACTTCGCGACGCCGGCCACTGACGTCTTCGGCACACAGCCGCAGCTTCTGACGCCGGTCGACCCACGCAAGAAGGTCACGACCTCATTCACATATTCCGGATCCGATGGGTCTTTCACGTCGGCGCCCGGAACCGTGACCATCGACATCCTGCCCACGAACCGGCCGCCCGTTTTCGGGTCGACGCCGCCGACTCGATACATCATCAACTCGCCCTTTTCTTATGCCGCGCAGGCAATCGACCCCGATCCAGGCGATACGCTCACATACAGCTTGAAGCTTGCACAGGGCTCGTTCTACAACTGTGCGATTGCGCCGACCACCGGGGTGCTCAGCTGTGCGGTTCTGTTGTCCGGCGAGCAGGACTTCGTTATCGTCGCCACCGATAGCCAGGGTGCGTCTGCCTACCAGAACATCCAGATGCAACAGAGTGCTGGAGCGGCGCTGGTTCCCGACGTCGTAGGTCAGACCCAGGCTGCCGCGGGCACGACGCTCACCGGTGCGGGCTTTACGACGGGCGCCATCACGGAGGTATTCAATCCGGCGCCGGCCGGACAAGTGCTCTCGCAGGCGCCAGCGGCAGGCACGAGTGCGCTGCTGGGAGAGGCGGTTGCGCTGTCGGTGTCCCAGGGGCTGGCGCCGGTCGCCGTGCCGTTCGTCGTCGGCGAGCAGCTACAGGTGGCAACCAGCAAGCTTGCTGGTGTGGGCTTTAGCCAGACCGTCACGCTCGCGTCTTCGACTACGATGCCAATGGGCGTCGTGATGGCGCAGTCGCCGGTTGCCGGAACCTTGGTCGCGCCCATACCCGCGAATCCGGTGGCGTTGACGGTCTCCTCCGGATCGGCACCGGATCTCGCGAACGTCGCAAGCATCGTCGTGAAGCCGGGCGTGGCCGCGCGAGTGGTCAGACAGAATGCGCCGTTCACCGCCGCCGCGATCTACAACAACGGGACGAGCGCTGACTTCTCGCTGATCGTGACCTGGGCCTCGACTGTTCCGGGCACGGCAACTGTGGACGTGACCGGGAACGCGCACGCCGTGGGCTCCGGCGCGACGAATATCACGGCAACCATTGGCGGGCGGACCGGGCAGGCAACGCTGAACGTCGTCACGCGCGTCGCAGGCGACGTCGTTTCGCCGACGGCACTCATCACCGCACCGGCCAACGGCGCAACCGTCACCGCGATCACGCCGGTCATGGGCACCGCGACCGATGCCAACTTCCTGCGCTACGAACTCGCCATCGCGGCCGCGGGAGACACGAATTACACCCTGATCGGCGACGGCACGACAGCAGTCACCAGCGGTGTGCTCGGTAGTCTTGATCCGACGTTGCTCATCAACGGCCTTTACACGCTGCGCCTGACCGTGTTCGATCGTGGCGGCAATCAAACCGTTGCGACGAGCACCGTCCAGGTCAGCGGCAACATGAAGGTGGGACTGTTCACGTTGACGTACCAGGATCTCAATATCCCGCTGTCGGGAATTCCGATCACCATCAGCCGCACCTACGACAGCCGCGACAAGGGTCAGGGCGACTTCGGCATCGGCTGGCGCCTGGGGCTGCAAACCCTGCGTATCCGCACTAACCGCGTCCTCGGCACGGGTTGGGTGCGTAACACGTCGGGGANNGTCCTGTCGCCGACGGACGAGCACAAGGTCAGCCTCACGCTGCCGGATGGCTATGTCGAAGTGTTCGACATGAACGTGTCACCGACCTCGAACCTCGGCTCCCTGGACTTTACGACGGTCACCGGTTACGTGCCGCGGCCGGGAACCCTTGGTCAACTGCAGGCGCTGGCCAACAACAGCCTGGCGATCCTCAACGCCGGCGCCGAAGACGAACTCGTCGATGACCTCACGCTGAATACCTACGATCCGCAACTCTTCCGCTACACCACCGCGGACGGCACGCAAATCGACATTCATCGTACCGAGGGCGTGAAGCAGATCACCGACCGCAATGGCAATACGCTCACCTTCGGGCCAGGCGGGATCATCCATTCCAGCGGCAAGAGCGTGGTCTTTACCCGCGATGTGCAGGGACGAATTACCCAGATCACCGATCCGCTGGGGACGGCACAGAATTACGCCTATGACTTGAATGGCGATCTGGTCAGCCATACCGATGCGGCGGGCAACACGTCGCGGTACGCCTACGACGGAAATCACGGCCTGATCGACAGCCAGGACCCGGCGGGCAACCACGCGGTGCGCAATGACTACGATGCATCGGGTCGCCTGATCGCGATCACGGATGCCAAGGGAAACCAGATCACGCTCACCCACAATCTCGGTGCCTCGAGCGAGGTGGTGCGCGATCAGTTGGGCAACCCGACCGTCTACAACTACGACGCGATGGGCAACGTCGTCAGCAAGATCGACGCGCTCGGCCACCTGACAACCTACACCTTCGACAGCCGCAACAACCCGCTCACCGAGACCGATCCGCTGGGCCGCGTTTCCAGCAAGACCTACGACAGCAAGAATAACGTGCTGACCAGCACCGACTTCGACGGCAACATGACGACGTCGACGTACAACGCGTTCGGACAGGTACTCACCCGCATCGACCCCGAAGGCCGTACGACGACCAATATCTACGACGCCAGCGGCAACCTGACGCAGACTACCGACCCGGAAGGCGGCATCACTGCCAACACCTACGACGCAGCGGGCAACGCGTTGACGACGACCAATCCGTTGGGCAAGGTCACGTCTTTCTCCTACGACGCGGCGGGGAACCGGACAGCGACGACCGATCCGCTCGGCAAGACGACGACCTACACTTACGACAGCAACGGTCGCAACCTGAGCGAAACCGACGCTGCCGGCAAAACCACCTTGTTTGCCTATGATGCTAACGGTCAACCAATGGTCAGGACCGACAAACTGGGGAATGCTACGACGGTTGTCTACAGCAACATCGGCCTTGGAACCAAGGCCTCGAGTGTCACGGATCCGACCGGTAAGGTAACCGCTCTCGGGTTTGACCCGGTCGGCAACATGACGCAGACGACTTATCCGGACGCCTCCGCCGCGACCTTCAGTTTTGATGCGGATAACCGGCGGTTGAGCGTCACTGACCCGGACGCGCATGCCCTGCTGTTTGCATACGATGCTCTTGGTCGTCGGACGAAGTTGACGCTACCCGATGGAACGACCAAGTCCATGACTTACGATGCCGCCGGGCGCGAACTGACGCGTACCGACCAGCGCGGGAATGTAACGACAATGGCTTACGCACCTAACCAGCAGACGATCACTGATGCGCTGGGCAGCGTGGTCGTCAATCATTTCGACAGCCGGCAACACATCGTGCAGACGACCGATGCGCTTGGGCACGTGACAAGTTTCATCTACGACAGCGCGGGCAATCTGGTTCGGACCACCTATCCGGACGGCACCTTCAAGACGACGACCTTTGATGCCGCAAAACAACGGATCGCCGAGACCGACCAGGTGGGCCGAACCACAAATTTCGCCTACGATGCGGCAGGACACCTGATCCGGGTGACCGACGCTCTCGGTGGCATCACTGCCTATACGTACGACGCGGTAGGCAATCGCCTGACCCAGACCGATGCGAACGGGCACGCGACGCAGATGGCTTATGACGCGATGGGGCGCGTGGTGAGCCGCACCAAGCCATCGGGCACGCAGGAGACCTTCGTTTACGATGCCCTTGGCAATAATGTCAGTCATACTGATTTCAATGGTCAGACGACCACCTTCGTCTATGACACGCAAAAGCGCCTGACGCACAAACATCTACCCGGTGGCACAACCATCGCCTATGCGTACACGGCCGCAGGGCTGCGCACGCAGGCTGGGGGCGACAGCTACGTTTACGATGTAGCGGGTCGCCTTAGCCAGGAGATCAAAGCCTCTGGTCAGACGCTCACCTACGGCTACGATGCGTCGGGGAACCGGACGTCGTTGATCACCCCGCAGGGTACGACCGCTTACACTTACGATGCGCTGAACCGGCTCAACACCGTGGTTGACGCGGCCGGCGCGACGACCTACGGGTACGATGCGGCAGGTAGGAAGGCATTGACGAGCTATCCCAACGGCGTCACCACCGCCTATAGCTATGACACGCTCAATCGCCT
>PLYG01000464.1 GCA_003153335.1 Betaproteobacteria bacterium
TTGGCCTTGCCTGCCGCCGTCAGCAGTTTGTAGGCCTGCAGCAGAACGTCTGCGTTTTCGGCCAGCCGCGCGAGCAGCTGGTCCCGACCTCGTTGCGAGCTCAAGCGGTGCAAGCCCGCCAGGGTTTTGCCGTGCTGCTCCATCTGGTCGGCGCTGAACAACTCCGATCGCAGCGGCAATTCTTCGTCGGGCCGCTCCCGCGGCAAGCCGCCAGCGCCGAAACGCGCGCCCACCCGCAGCAAGCCCTCGAACATCTTTGTGTTGCTCGCCCTCAAGCCGGCACTCCCTTTCTTGCAGCAGGTGCCCTGTTAGACCACACCATTGGCCAGATGACGCCGCGGCAATTCATTCAATCTCATCGCGGCTTGGCGAATTGACTCGATGCCGATGGTGCGGGCCCGGACAGCCGATACATTAGCAGGCTGTTGGGGGGTCAGCGGTCCGGAAAAGCGCTGGTCTTCCTGAATCGCGCTCAGTTGGATGCGAAAAACACGGAGTATTCAACAAAATACCCCCGTTGAGAGCGGAGGGCTGCTGATCGGTTCAGCCGGAAGAGCAGAAACCGCTGCTCTCCCGACGGAGTCAGTCCTGTGACCTGCCAAGTTGTGGAAGAACTATTGCGGAGGCCCTCGGCGCCCGCTATTGCCAAAATCCGGCGGTGCTCGAAATTCTCACGTGCACCGTCGCACTCTCCTGTTTTGGCGCCCGTCGCTGGCCAAACTAAAGCCCTGCAGCGGAGCTTCCACCCGACGTTTTTCAGCCGCTTGCCAGCAATTGCGCATGTCGCCTCGGAAGACCGTGCTACAACTTGCCCAGCACGAACAGGATGATCACGACGACGACGAGAAGACCGACGATACCGCTTGGACCATATCCCCAACTCGAACTGTGGGGCCACGTTGGCAGCGCCCCGACCAGCGCCAGGATCAATACGATCAGCAGAATAGTGCCCAGACTCATGGTTGTCCCCTTTGAACGTTTTGAACATCAAGCCGTCAAATCACGGATACATCAAAACCAAATCGTACTTTATAGCGCGATATCAGGATAGTCTGTGCGGTTCCGCACAGACCCTGCAAGTCGAACCTGTCGATGCGCGCGGCGGGTGACCCGGCGCGGTGGGCAAGGCCTGTGCCCACTACACATCGGTAGGCCTGCATTCAACTCCGGGCTCGGTTACAACGAAGCGCGCGCCGTGGGTTCGGATCTGACAGGGTGAGCGCGCGCGTCATTGCCGAATTCGCGGGCTGACAAGGGTTGAGCGGTCGCTGGCGCCAGACGTTACCATGGTCTTCGCGGGGGCTGGAACCAGTTCGAGCGCACCAGCACACCATCCAACAAGGAATCCGACAGCGATCACTATCGCTCCAATCAGGGACAAAGCCGTGTTCTGTGTCATACGACGTTCCTTCCCGGCCGACAGCGATGGGACCTGACGCGCGATCCCGTCGATTTCCTTGATGGGCTGGCGAGCCTCAAGCCCGCTCCCTGGCGCACGTTCCTAGTTCAAACGAAAGTTACCGGCGCCGAACAGGCCGAGCAGGCCCACGATGATCAGATAGATTGCAACAATGAAATTGAGCAGGCGCGGCACGATCAGAATGAGTATTCCGGCGATCAACGCTATAAGGGGTCCGATGCTCAGGTGAAGGTTCATGCCGATCTCCAGTTAGCAGGCTGTAAGGGTTTAGCCGCAGTAGCGACGGCCATGTCAAGTAAGGACTGACCTCCCGACTTTTGTGCTTACCCGGTCGGTGTGGTCAAACTCCGGCGCGCACGCAACAAGTATCGTCACGCCCGCTAACGACGATACTTCAGTTCTAGCGACTTTGTCTGTGCGCTGGCGCACTCGCACGAAACATTCCGCCGCGGCCGGGCATCACATCGTTGCCGGGCGCCTTGGCGACCGTGCACGGCGAGCTTTTGCAGGCCACTCCTGATATGTGCGGCAACGCACCGACCGCGGCGCCTTCCTGCATTAGCCTGTGAACGATCACGCAAGTATCCGTCGTCGTTGCACGGTACGTGAAAACGTCCAGGAGCAAAACGCCGGTTTGGGCTGATCGATGACCGAGAATCGGGTGGTCTGAATTTGATAACACATTGTTATTAGGCATCGATCAGCGTGCAGCACTTGAATCTCGCGTGCGCAGGTTTTTTTGTTCCAACTGGAGAAATAAAATGAAATACTCAATTCTGTTTGCGGCATCTCTGGCAATTTTTGGTTTAGCGGCATGCGAGAAGCCGACTGTAGTCAACACACCCGCCCCCGTCGTGGCCGCGCCACCGGCTACGCAACTTGTTCCGGTTCCGGGTCCGCAGGGTGCGACTGGATCGACCGGCGCTGAAGGACAGAAGGGCGAACCCGGCAAGGGCGGCGATACCGTTATAGTCGCGCCGCCGGCGACCAAGTAGCAGCTGTTCGCTTGCTCGTTTGTGTGACGAGGCCTGCAGCAGTCAGATCGATTCTGCAGGCGCGTCGGCAGGTCAAGCCAGATCCCGGCTGTTAGTCGCCTATCCGGGGTGTAATCAGGCGCGGGGCGACGTCGCGGAGTTCTTCCACTTCGTGCGGTTTGCAGATCAGTTCGCGCACTCCGGCTGCCGTGGCCCGCGCGTGCAATTTCTGGGTGATGCAGCCCGAGACTACGACCATCGGCATATTTGGCCGCGCATGGCGAATCGTCCGCGCGCGACCTCCAGTCCAGTACCCTCCCGGATTCAGCGCATAGTGGAACAGCGTGGTCGCGTGCTCGGGCATCCTCCTGCCTTCATTCGCAAAACACGCGCCAATCCGGCCATCACCAGGCAGGTTACCGCCGGTCAGCGGTCAGTCGTGATTGCCGGGCGGTGGAGACAATACGGCAGCAGGCGGTCAAATTCCCTTTTGACCACGCCGTAGCACTCGCAGACTCGCTGTTCCAGTTTTGCGCGGTCCAGGATGGTGATATGACCGCGCGAATAATGAATCAGTCCGGCAGCCTGCAGGTTGCCCGCAGCCGCGGTCACGCCCTCCCGGCGCACACCCAGCATGTTGGCGATCAGCTCCTG
>PLYG01000458.1 GCA_003153335.1 Betaproteobacteria bacterium
GGCCGGGCCTCGCCATCGTCGACCATCATACCTACGTTTTCCTTGGCGACGGTTGCCTGATGGAAGGCATTTCGCACGAGGCCTGCTCGTTTGCCGGCACGCTCAAGTTGGGGAAACTTATTGCGTTTTACGACGACAACGGCATCTCCATCGACGGGCAGGTGAAAGGCTGGTTCACCGACGACACGCCGAAGCGCTTCGGGGCCTACGGCTGGCACGTCATGCCGGGAGTGGATGGCCACGACGTCGACGCCGTGGATCGCGCGATAGGCGCGGCCAAGGCGGTGACAGATCGTCCCAGCCTCATCTGCTGCAAGACGGTTATCGGCAAGGGTTCCCCGAACAAGGCTGGTTCGCACGACGCGCACGGCGCGGCGCTGGGCGAAAAGGAAGTCGCGGCCACGCGCGAGGCGATCGGCTGGAATTACCCGCCGTTCGAAGTGCCGAAGCACATATACGAGGGCTGGGACGCGCGCCCGCGCGGCGCCGTGATCGAGCGCGAATGGGACGAGCGCTTCGGCGCTTATCAGATGCAGCAACCGGAATTCGCGCGCGAGTTCCGGCGGCGCATGGCGGGCGAATTGCCCGCGGGCTGGAAGGCGCATTGCGATGCGCTGCTGTCGAAGATCGATGCCAAGGCCGAGACCATCGCCACGCGCAAGGGTTCGCAGAATGCAATCGAAGGCCTGGCGCCGGTTCTGCCCGAATTCGTCGGCGGCTCGGCCGACCTCACCGNNTTCGGCATGGCGGCGATCGCGAACGGCATGGCGCTGCACGGCGGGCTCATTCCGTTTTGCGGCACCTTCCTCACTTTCTCCGATTACCAGCGCAACGCGCTGCGCATGGCGGCGCTGATGAAGCTGCGCAACCTGTTCGTGTTTACCCACGACTCGATCGGCCTGGGCGAGGATGGTCCGACGCACCAATCGATCGAGCACGTTTCCAGCCTGCGGCTGATACCCAACCTGGACGTGTGGCGGCCTTGCGACACCGTCGAATCGGCGCTGGCCTGGATCAGTGCGATCGAGCGCCACGACGGCCCGGCCGCGCTGGTATTCTCGCGCCAGAACCTGCCGTTCCAGAAACGCGACGGGAAGGCGCTTGCGGGAATCGCGCGCGGCGCGTACGTGCTCGCCGATTGCGCGGGTGCGCCGCAGGCGCTGATACTCGCCACCGGCTCGGAAGTCCAGCTCGCCATGGGCGCGCAGGCCAAGCTGGCGCAAGAGGGCGTGCGCGTGCGCGTGGTGTCCATGCCCTCGACCAGCGTATTCGACCGCCAGGACGCCGCTTACCGCGAAACGGTTCTGCCGCGCGGCGTGCCGCGGGTCGCGGTGGAGGCGGGCGTGTCCGACTACTGGCGCAAGTACGTGGGCCTGGAAGGCGCGGTGATCGGCATCGACCGCTGTGGCGAGTCCGCCCCGGGCCCCGAACTTTTCAAATACTTCGGCTTCACCGTGGACAACGTGGTGGCCGCGGTGAAAAGCGTGATCTAAAGCGGATCCGGGCGGGTGCTCGCGGATTGATCTTTCTCAAACTGCGCGCCTGCCGACCCGTGTATACCTGCATCTATCCTGAGTGAACCCGTGGTTTCCATTTTCTGCTAGGAGCAAGTCATGACTATCAAGGTCGCAATCAACGGCTACGGCCGCATCGGACGCAACATCATGCGCGCGCTTTATGAAGAAAAAATGCGCGAAGGCGGCAAGTCGAAATATGATTTACAGATCGTCGCCGTCAACGACCTGGGCAACGCCCAGACCAACGCGCACCTGACCCGCTACGACACCACGCATGGAAAGTTCCCGGGCACGGTGGCGGTGGAGGGCGACTTCATGGTCGTGAACGGGGACAAGATCCGCGTTTGCGCCATTCGCAATCCGGCCGAACTGCCGTGGGCCGAAATGGGCGTGGACGTGGTGCTGGAGTGCACCGGACTGTTCAACAGCAAGGAGAAGGCGGGCGCCCACCTCAAGGCGGGCGCGAAAAAAGTCATCCTCTCCGCCCCCGGCGGCAAGGACATCGACGCCACCATCGTCTATGGCGTGAACCACAATGTGCTGAAGGCGGCGCACACCGTGATTTCGAATGCCTCCTGCACCACTAACTGTCTGGCGCCGATGGTGAAGCCCCTGCACGACAAGATCGGCCTGGTCTGCGGCCTGATGACCACTATCCACGCCTACACCAACGATCAGGTGCTGACCGACGTCTACCACGAAGACCTGCGCCGCGCGCGCTCGGCCACCATGTCGATGATCCCGACCAAGACCGGCGCGGCGGCAGCCGTGGGCCTGGTGCTGCCGGAGCTCAACGGCAAGCTCGACGGCTACGCCATGCGCGTGCCCACCATCAACGTTTCGGTGGTCGACCTGTCGTTCATCGCGGCCCGCGACACCACGGTCGACGAAGTGAACAACGCGCTCAAGGCGGCGGCAGAAGCCGGCCCGCTCAAGGGCATCCTCGGCTACAACACAGCCCCGCTCGTCTCGTCCGACTTCAACCACGACCCGCGCTCGTCGATTTTCGACGCCACCCTGACCAAAGTCTCCGGCCGCCTCGTAAAGGCCTCTTCCTGGTATGACAATGAGTGGGGATTCAGTAATCGGATGCTCGATACCACGGTAGCGTTGATGCATGCAAAATAGTTTGAGAATCGCGGGTCAACTCTGATTGAGACACAGGCTGACGTGAGCGGCGAGAACGGCGGCGCGCTAACCAGGCGCCAACTGTGACCAGCGCGATCTCGACGGCGTTCGCGAGGATGTCATTGCAATGGTCAAATTTAGGGAATGAATGTCACGCATGAACTTTCTCCGCCTCACCGATCTCAGTCTCACGAACAAGCGCGTCTTCATCCGCGCCGATCTCAACGTGCCGCAGGACGACGCCGGCAACATCACCGACGACACGCGCATTCGCGCTTCGGTCCCCGGTATCCGCTTCGCGCGCGATGCGGGCGCCGCAGTAATGGTCACCTCGCACCTCGGGCGTCCGACCGAGGGCGAGGTCAAGCCCGAGGACTCGCTCGCACCCATCGCCAAACGACTCGCCGAACTGCTGGGCTCGCCGGTCCCGCTGCTTCGGGACTGGGTCGATGGCGGCTTCACCGTGCAACCCGGCCAGGTTGTGCTGCTGGAGAATTGCCGCGGCAACAAGGGCGAGAAAAAAAACGATCCGGCCCTGGCGAAAAAGATGGCGGCGCTGTGCGACATCTACGTCAACGACGCGTTCGGTACCGCGCATCGGGCCGAAGCGACGACCGAAGGCATGGCGCGCTTCGCGCCGGTCGCGTGCGCCGGACCGTTGCTGGCCGCGGAACTGGAAGCGCTGGGCAAGGCACTCAGCCAGCCGCGACGCCCCCTGGTCGCGATTGTCGCGGGATCCAAGGTGTCGACCAAGCTGAGCATCCTCGACACCCTGGCCGACAAAGTCGATCAACTGATCGTCGGGGGCGGCATTGCCAATACGTTTCTGCTCGCGGCCGGATACGGAATCGGCAAGTCGCTGGCGGAGGCCGATCTCGCGGGCGAGGCGCGGAAAATCATCGACAAGATGAAGGCCCGCGGCGCCGACGTGCCGCTGCCGGTCGACGTGGTCTGCGCGAAGGAATTCGCGGCGACTGCCGCGGCGACCACCAAGCCGGTGGCTGAAGTTGCCGGCGATGATCTGATTCTGGACATCGGCCCGCAATCGGCCGCCGTGCTCGCGGCCCAGCTCAAGGCGGCCGGGACCATCGTCTGGAACGGCCCGGTCGGCGTATTCGAATTCGATGCGTTTGCCGGCGGCACCCGCGCCATCGCGCGCGCCATCGCCGATTCAACGGCCTTCTCGATCGCCGGCGGCGGCGACACCATCGCCGCGATCAACAAGTTCGGCATTGCCGACAAGGTCGGCTACATCTCGACCGCCGGTGGCGCGTTTCTCGAATTTCTCGAAGGCAAGACACTGCCCGCCGTCGCGGTGTTGCAGGAGCGGGCGAGCGGCTGATTCTGGACGTGCCCGCCACGGCGCGCTCGCACGCCGATACGTGTCCTGGCACAGCGCGCTTGCGAGATACGCCGCAGCAAATTGATTTACGGTTAATGTCGACCGCATCCACCCGCGCATGACGCCTCGACAGTCGCAATTGCGGAAACGCCTCAGTGATCGCCTCAGTGATCGCTTGTCAAAGAACCGGATGTGGCGTTTAATCCAATCCAGATACGCCTGCTGGGTACGGATCGAATAGTGCAACACCCGGATGCGCGCACGCACCTGATCCAGCAAGCGCAGCGCGTGGGTGCGGCCGGTGCTTGATCGGGCGCCGCAACGGCGGTGACGGTTTTCATCGCTTTTTAGGCCCCATAAAAATATATGTATAGGCATACAATCAATGAAATCAGGAAGTTGCGCATGATGGCTGCCAGAATGGTCGTCGCGCGCGACGGTTTTTCTTGTCTTGATCGGCCCCCTACTTCTAGTCAGGCCTCTTGGTAACCTGTAGGTGAAAAGAATGACAACCAAAGACGATTGCATTCGGAAGTATGCCGAATACAAAGACACCAACGGTACGATCCCTAAGAAGAAAGACTTCTTTAAGTTTGCTGGAATTCATGAACGCCAGCTCACTGCTCTATTCGGTCGAGAAGCGTATTCAAAATTACAGCAAGAATGTGGTGACGAGGCAAATAAACTTGATTTCGAAAGAACCCCGCGAGAAACAATAATGCGGCAGTACGGCGATTTGGCGCTGGAGCTAGAAGAGCTGCCGAATTCGTCGGACTGGATTCATCGCCAACTTAGGCCACAAATTAGTGGGTTGGCGAAAACCCCTCACTTCATAACGTGGTCTGATCTCCCGCAAATATTTGCAGATTGGGTCGAATCGGAGCGCACCACTGGCTATGAAAAAGTAATCGACTATATAAATAAGTCCGCTACAAAATCGAACGTCAACCTCGAAAAGACGGACCCCGAATTTGATCGAATTGTTGATGCCATCAGGTTGTGGTCACCAGCCCGACGAAGAAATAGTGAGGGCGAATACAAGATAGAGCTTAGAAGTCACTTGGAGTCTCTTGGGTATGTGGTGAATGAAGAATTCGGAGAAAGCAATTTTGACCTGCTTATTGGCAAGCGTTATGCGATCGAAACCAAAAAAGACCCAAAGCTCGGCGATTACGATCGCCTATTTGGTCAGTTGGCGAGACACTTACAACATCAACGGCACGTAGTGGCCCTAATATTCGACGCGCCAGGAGAAGATAATTTCTCGAATTTTTCGTCGCTGGTCGATTCGTATTTGAACAAGGAAAACAAGATTGTTGAGATTATCAAGAAATGAATCGGCCCAACTTCGCGTGCCACCCGGACGCGCTGAAGCGCGCCGGTAACCTTGGTCGTTAGGCCGAACTGAATGCGCAATCTCGATGCACAGATGGCAAGGTTCTCAGCGCGCCTGCAATCCGAGGTTGGAGTTGATGCGGAGGCTGCCGAACGGCTCGCTACAACCGTCTCAGCAGAGTTGCGATTTCTGCCCATTGAGGCCAAAACGGAGATTCTTTCATCGAGTCCGGTGAATATCGCCTCTCGCCTCGACGAATTGGTTGCGTTTCAATCATACATGGACCAAATGCGCATGGCGAAGCGACACCCCGCAATTACTCGTGCACAGGTTCTGTACCAAAACTACGTATGTTTCGTTTACTTGGGGGATGCCTGTTTCACTGTACTGGCGAAATCTGCGCCCGCTGGCTCTACTTCACGCACGTGCAGCCGCTTTCTTACCAGCAATCCTGTTCGCGCGTTCCGCAACGCCATCGCACACGGAAACTGGGAATATAGTTCCAACTTCAGTAGTTTGGTCTTTTGGGCTCGGAAGGGTAGCGACAAATCAGAACCTCTCAACAAATTTGAAGTTTCTCAAGAGGATCTCGACTTCTGGCAGTCTCTCGCAAGGTGCGTCGGCTATGCTGCTTATCTACACCTCCGCGCCGGTGCGGCCTAACGAATAGGGTTAGATCGTGCCAGCGAAGCGCCGCCACGATCTGAACCGTTTGTTGGACGAGCCCGGTCCCTGAGGCTGGGTCAGCCTACTGAAAATATATATTTGGGGGAAATACCGAATGCAACTCTTGGCAGGAAAAACTGTGCTCCGCCAGGGAGTTGGCCGAAACCGTTGCGGTAGTCGGCGCCCTCGATTGGCGTTGGCGTACCGATCATGCCCTGATTCGAGGCAAGCCGCTCTGTCGATATGGAGACCTCGTCCCCCGGTCACATCACAACGGTTGATCAAGATAAGCCCCCTCGCCAAGTGGGGCGAGGTGAAGATCGTGAATCCAGTCACACGATTTCCGCCGCATTTCCTCCGCGTAGCGGCTTCGTCCAACACGGCAGTCAAGCGGACGTGCACTGGCTGGGCACACCTGTGCACTCACCGCGCATCCAGCGCGCCGTTGCCCGCCGCTTACTTAGGTCGTTGGGTGACGCAAAACATGCAAGACGGCAACGTATCCATGGGCTTCGAGGCGGTCGCGCACGTGATGTGGGAGCTTCCATTCCCGCTCCGATTCGAGCGGGGCGCGTTTTTCGTGTGGGAACCGGACGACGGCGTCGCGCTTTTCGATCCGCGGCCGGCAGTCGGTGACCTGGTTTGGAACCGTCGGAGCACGCTGCTCTCGCTCCGCGATGTTGGCTTTTCATCCGAGCCGCTCGACGCGCCCGAACAGTTCCCTTCCCACGACTATAAGGTTGTCTGTCAGCTTGCGTCAGGAGCATCGGTCGAGACTGCACAGTTGCTCGGTGGAATCAACGGTGGGTTTCGAGAGGCTCGCCCTTACACAATCGCGAATCTGTTTCTTTGTTTACGAAAAAGAAGTTCCTACGCTGATCCCGGCGTACTTGAACGAGCTGGTGCTGCACTCAATAACTTGCTTGATGCTTATCGATTTATAACGATGGATGCTCTCGCGCGGCCGATCTCGGTAGCTCGCGACTGTTATTACACCGTCATATCGGTCGCGGACGTTCCTGCGGAATTGGCTCATCTGACTCCCGAAGCGCTCCTCCGCCACGTCGGAGATCTGCAATTCGGACACATTGTCGGGCAAAATCGCGCACACACGATAGGCCTAAACAGCTTCGATGACCTGTTCACGGGCTCATCACTTCCACAGGCAAGTTCGCAACTTCTTTTCAACCTCGTCGTACGGCGCCACGAGCTAGAGCTGTCTCACATGCTTCTGCTGTCGTCGATTCGGCGCCTGAAGCGAAGCGAGCACGCGCTCGCTGTGATTGACGCCGAGTCGGCATTTGAGAGTACGGTTGCAGCGATTCTCGTCGAGCAACTCAAATCGCAAGCAAGGTCTGCCTCTGAGATCGAGGCGTTGCTCGCCCCGCGAGGCCGCTTTCATATGCTGCAACAGAGGCTCGTTGAGCTCGACCGGATTGCCGCCTCAAAGCACTTTCTCGGTTCGAACGCGGAGTCGGTCTGGCGTACCGACCTCTCCGCTCTGCGGAATCGGGTCGTTCACGAAGGCTTGCGCGACGTCACGTTCGACGTCGCGAAGAAGGCGGTAACCGCCGCGCTGCGAGCAGTTGACGCGGTTCAAGGGCTAGCGCCTGCCTTCGAACGGCAGCTGAACTGGACTGGGAGCGCGGTCGACCTCCCACACATCGAACAGTCTGCAGGTCGGATCTCGCGGCTGTTCGAAGCGTAGCTCTTGCGTCGCCCAACTAGATCGCATTCAGTACTGGGTCTATTACCGTGTCCGACGAAATCGCCTCGAAGTCTTGCCGGTGTGGCAATCGAATCGTGGCAGCGGTCCTGCGGTGTAGAGTACATGACGCCGAACCCCCCGATGAACACGGCGTGTCAGAACGCGCTGCCTGACCCGGTCAGTCGAGCGGACGCACAACGGCGGGGCGTGCCTGTGCATTTCTTTGCTGTCCGGCGCGCCGCTCAAGTCACGTTAGCCCTCAGAGTCATGGATTTGCCCCGGTCTTCGTGACACAATAACGGGCTTCGCACGCCGTGTAGCGCGTGCCTTTCACGAATTGCCGCCATGTCACGCGAAACAAAAATTGTCGCAACCCTCGGGCCTGCTTCGAACACGCCCGAAATCCTGACCCGGATGATTGCGGCGGGTGTCGATGTAGTCCGGATGAATTTTTCACATGGCAGCGCGAAAGATTACATGGAACGCGCGCAAATGGTCCGGGCCGTGGCAGCGAGTCTGGGCCGCGAAATCGCCATCATGGCCGACTTGCAGGGGCCGAAGATCCGGATCGGCCGTTTCGCCGAGGGCAAGATCACGCTTGGTGATGGCGACCGCTTTATACTCGACGCGGATTGCGAACTGGGCGACCAGCAGCGCGTCGGCCTCGACTACAAGGAATTGCCCGACGATGTGCACCCGGGCGATGCGCTGTTGCTCAATGACGGCCTGATCAAACTCGAAGTCGTGTCGGTCAAAGGCAGCGCGATCAACACCCGCGTGGTGGTCGGCGGCGTGCTGTCGAACAACAAAGGGATCAACCGCCAGGGCGGTGGTCTGACCGCCTCGGCGCTGACGACCAAGGATATGGACGACATTCGCACCGCGGTGCAAATGGGTGCCGACTACCTCGCGGTGTCGTTCCCGAAATCCGGTGAGGACATGTACACCGCGCGGCAATTGCTGCGCGCCTCACGCGGGACGGCGCTCTTGATCGCCAAGATCGAGCGGGCCGAAGCGATCACCAATCTGGCGGACATCCTCGACGCGTCCGACGGCATCATGGTCGCGCGCGGGGATCTCGCGGTCGAGGTCGGAAACGCGCGGATTCCCGGACTGCAGAAAAAGATGATCCGGATGGCCCTTGAGGCGAACAAGCTGACCATCACCGCGACGCAGATGATGGAGTCGATGATCCACAACCCGGTGCCCACGCGCGCCGAAGTCTCGGACGTGGCGAACGCAGTGCTCGACGGCACCGACGCGGTGATGCTGTCGGCCGAAACCGCGGCCGGCAAGTACCCGGTCGAGACGGTCGAAACGATGAGCCAGATCTGCATCGAGGCGGAGAAGTCGGCCGAAGTGCAGCTCGACCATGACTTTCTGAATCGCAGATTCACCCGGATCGACCAGTCGATTGCGATGGGCGCGCTCTTCACCGCGTTCCACCTCAAGGTCAAGGCGATCGCGGCGCTGACCCAATCGGGGTCGACCGCGCTGTGGATGAGCCGCCACAACTGCGGCGTGCCGATTTACGCGCTGACCCCCGAAACCGCGTCAGCCCGCAAGATGGCGCTATACCGCAACGTGCGCCCCCTGATGCTGGACCAGTCGCAGGGCCGCGACAACGTGCTCGCCGCCGCCGAAGACCTGCTGCTGAAGAGCGGCATCGTGCAAAAGGGCGACGACATCGTGCTCACGATAGGCGAACCGATGGGCAAGTCCGGCGGCACCAATACGCTCAAGATCGTGCGCGTCGGCGAAAGCCGCGAATAGGGTCTGCTTCAACTAGCGCCGCAATATGCGCCGGGCGCGTACAAAATAGACATGCGTCGCACCGTCGCCGTGTACCTGCAGACATAGGACCGCAACCATGACGCAACATCGACTTGGCATCATCATGAACGGCGTGACCGGCCGGATGGGTACCAATCAGCACCTGGTCCGTTCAATCCTGGCGATTCGCGCACAGGGTGGCATCGCGCTCGCCAACGGCGATCGCGTGATGCCGGACCCGATCCTGGTTGGCCGCAACGAGTCCAAGCTCGCGGCATTGGCCAAAACCCATGGCGTCGAGCGCTGGACCACCGATCTGGGTGCGGCACTCGCGAACAAGGACGACGCTCTCTTTTTCGACGCCGCATCGACCGGCTTGCGGCCGACGGTAATCAACCAGGCAATAGCCGCCGGCAAGCATGTGTACATGGAAAAGCCGGTGGCGACCACTGCGGCGGCGGCGCTCGACATGTACCGGCGCGCTCGCGCCAAGGGCGTCAAGCATGGCGTGGTGCAGGACAAGCTGTGGCTGCNNCGGCGCAACGGCCGTCGTGGAACTACCGCAAGGAAGACGATGGCGGCATCATCATCGACATGCTTTGTCACTGGCGCTACGTGATCGACAATCTGTTCGGTGCGGTGCAAGCCGTCTCCTGCCTGGGCGCGACGCATATACCGAAGCGCTGGGACGAAGCGGGCAAGCCGTACGACGCGACAGCCGAAGATGCGGCGTACGCGACCTTTGCGCTCGAAGGCGGCGTGATCGCGCAATTCAACAACTCGTGGAGCACACGCGTGCGCCGCGACGACTTGTTGACGCTGCACGTCGACGGCACGCTGGGCAGCGCGGTCGCGGGACTCACCGACGTGATGACGCAGCACCGGGTCAATACACCCAAGCCGGTGTGGAATCCGGATGTGCCGCAGGCCATCGACTTTTACGATACCTGGCAAAAGCTGCCGGCCAATCGCGTTTTCGACAACGCGTTCAAGGTCGAGTGGGAGCTGTTCATTCGGCACATTTTCGAGGACACGCCATTTCGCTGGAACCTGCTCGAAGGCACGAAAGGCGTGCAGCTCGGCGAATGCGGACTGCAGAGCTGGCGCGAGCGGCGGTGGATCGACGTGCCGCAGTTGGCGGTCTGAGCGATCACCTGGCGGCACAGGCGCAACAGAACAAAGGAGTGACCACATGAACCGGGACCTGCCCACCATCACGCTGCCGGATGCGGGCGGCGCTCTGACGCCATACAGTCTGCATGCGCCGCTAACTCTCCCGGCGAGCAGCAAGCCGCCGGTATTCAACCGCGTTGCCTACTCGGCCACGCACGTCGTTGCCGACCCCCTGGCGAGCGCCGATCCCTGGCTGGGTGCCGCAATCGACTGGGATACCACCATCGCCTATCGCCGGCACCTGTGGTCGCTGGGACTGGGCGTAGCCGAGGCGATGGATACGGCGCAGCGCGGGATGGGCGTCGACTGGCCGACGTCGCTGCAACTGATAGCGCGGACTATCGACGCAGCGAAGGATTTTCCCGGCGCATTGCTGGCCAGCGGCGCGGGCACCGATCATCTCGCGCCCGATCCGCGCGTAGGGCTGGACGACGTGATTGCCGCGTACGAAGAGCAGATCGCGGCGATCGAAAAGCTGGGCGGCCGGATCATCCTGATGGCAAGCCGGGCTCTTGCCGCATGCGCCACGGGGCCTGACGATTACGCGCGGGTCTATGACCGCGTGCTGGCGCAGGTGCGCGAGCCGGTCATCATTCACTGGCTGGGCGAAATGTTCGACCCGGCACTCGCCGGTTATTGGGGACACGCCGATCATTGGGCGGCGATGGACGTCTGCCTCGACGTGCTCGCCCGCAATGCGGACAAAATCGACGGCATCAAGATTTCACTGTTGTCGAAGGACAAGGAAATCGCGCTCCGCCGCCGCTTGAGGCCGGGCATGAAAATGTACACGGGCGACGACTTCAACTACGCGGAATTGATCGCAGGGGATACGGAAGGCCATTCGGATGCATTGTTGGGCATCTTCGACGCCATTGCACCGGCCGCATCGGCGGCGCTGTCGGCACTGGCACTTGGCGATACGGCGCGCTTTCACGCGCTGCTGGGGCCCACGGTGCCGCTGTCGCGCCACNNAGCAGCACTTTGTCCTGGTGGGCGGCCAGCAGTCGGCGCGGAATCTCCTGCATTTCGCCGAGTTGTTCCGCCTCGCCGACCGGGCGGGCCTGTTGCGCGATCCCGACCTCGCCTGTGCGCGGATGCGGCATCTGCTGGCATTGCACGGAGTGGATGCCTGATGTCCGCGCCCGATCCGGAACTGCTTTCCCTCAACACTGCCACGGTAAAGGAACGCTGGGGACTGGGTGATATCATCGCCGGCTGCGCCCGCCATGGCATACGCGGCATTGCGCCCTGGCGCGATCAGGTCCAGCAACTCGGGCTGAAGGAAGCCGCGCGACGCATTCGCGATGCGGGCCTTACCGTCACCGGGCTTTGCCGCGGCGGAATGTTCCCGGCGCTTGACGCCAAAACACGGCTCGCGGCGCGGGACGACAATCGGCGCGCTGTCGATGAAGCACTGGAGCTCGGCGCGCAGTGCCTGATCCTGGTGGTCGGCGGACTGCCAAAAAGGCCCGACGGCACCATTGGATCCAAAGACCTGCCCGGCGCCCGCGCGATGGTGCGCGACGGCATCGGCGAACTGCTCGACTATGCGCGCTCCGGCGGGATGCCGCTCGCGATCGAGCCGCTGCATCCGATGTACGCGGCCGATCGCGCGTGCATCAACACCATGGCGCAGGCCAACAATTTATGCGATGAACTCGCCGGCAAGGACAAGAGCGATGGACTGGGCATCGCGGTAGACGTCTATCACGTATGGTGGGACCCGAACCTGAAGCAGGAGATCGAACGGGCTGCGAACGCCTCGCCATCGCGCCTGCTGGCGTTCCATTTCTCGGATTGGCTGGTCCCGACCCTCGACATGCTATGCGACCGCGGCATGATGGGCGACGGCATCATCGACCTGCCGCTGATCCGCTCGTGGATGGAAAAAGCCGGCTACCGCGGGATGCACGAAGTCGAAATCTTTTCGGCGAATAACTGGTGGAAGCGCGATCCGGATGAAGTGTTGCTGACCTGTCGGCACCGGCATCAGAGCGCGTGCTAGCAGACTGTCAGTTCCGGCCTCCGACTGTCCACCGCAATCCCGCATCGGCTTCGATCGTGAGCCGCCGTGTTTCACCGGGCGGCAACGTGACCCGGCCCTCTTGGTAAGGCAAATCAAACCGGCCGTTGCGCTCGACCGCCAGCCGCAACCCTGACGCATTCTGCGACAGCTTGAAGGACAGCAGTGTCCAGTCACCCGCCAGGTGTTTCGGGCTAAGCCCATCGTCTTCGTACAATTCGGATGCGAAGTCGGCAGATCGGAACGGATCATTGCGCTCCGAATAGACGCGCAGCATCCGGCTCGGTTCATCGTGCAGTGCGCTGAAATCATCGCTGTCCGTCATCGGCAATACGGCGCCGGCGCGAACGAACAGCGACAGGCGTTCGAGCGGTGCGTCAACTACTACGCGTTGGCCACCTCGATAGTATTGACCGGTGTGAAAGTCCACCCATTCGGTGCGCCCGTCCGCATGGCTGGGCAGATAGACCTCGCGTTCGCGCGCGCCAGGCACGACCACCGGCGTCACCAGCAACGCATTGCCGACCATGAATTCATCGCAATCGTCGAATGCTTTCGGATCGTCCTCGAACTCGAAGAATGTCGGCCGCAGTATGGGAACGCCCGAGCGATGGGCGCGCCAGTATTGCGTGTACAGGTACGGCAGCAATCGATAGCGCAAGCGTATCGCATCCCGGATGATAGGCGTGACAACCGGATGCAGCCACGGCACATTGGTCCGGCCATCGGCTTTCCAGGAATTCATGATGCAGCGCGGATTGAGGGCGCCCGACTGCATCCAGCGCGCCAGCAATTCTGCGTCCGGCGTGGGGCCGGCAAAGCCGCCGATGTCGTGGCCGGTGTTGAACATGCCCGACAGGCTCATCGTGAGCCCCATCCGGATGTTCCAGCGCAGCGTATGCCAGCTGGTCGTGTTGTCGCCCGACCACGTCTGCGCATAGCGCTGGATGCCGGGGCAACCGGCGCGCGTGACAGTGAACACCCGCTCCTGGGGCCTGTTCCGCGCCTGTTCCTCGAAGGTCGCGCGCGTCATCAAGAGTGCCTGCAACGGACGCGAACGTTCGATCGGAATCGGCTGGCCAAAGCCGTGCGCCTCCCCCCAGTCGTCCCAGATTTCGTATTCGTTGTTGTCGTTCCAGCCCGCGTCGATCCCGTAGTCGAGCACCCGCCGCGCGAGGCCCTCTTGCCACCAGCGTATCCCCGCGGGATGCGTGAAATCGACATGCGCGCCGACGCCGTCCCAGAACTGCCCGACACACGGCGATCCGGTTTTCGCATCGCGCACAAATGCGCCGGCCGCGGCGACTGCGGCGTACGCCGGATGATCATCGAGCAGACAAGGCTTGATGTTGGCCACAAGGCGGATGTTCGCCGCACGGAACTTTGCGTTCAATGCCTTTGCGTCGGGAAACTTGTCGCGATTCCAGGTGAACACATAGCGGCGCTTCCCGCGGCTGCTATAGCCGGAACCGTAGTGAAACGCGCTGACTGGAATGTCCTCCTCGCGGGCACGGTCGATGAACGCGGACAACTGCGTCTGCGCGTCGGGCGCATCGGCGAGACTCATCGCCGTATTGGCATAACCCAGCGACCAGCGCGGGCCAAGGGCCATGCGCCCGGTCAGTTCGGTAAAACGCGCGACCACCTCGCGCACCGATGGTCCGACGAACAAGTAGTAGTCGAGGTCGCCGTTCTCGATTTCGGCAGTGCTGTAGAAGCCGTGATAGTTGTCGTACTCGGCGCCGAAATCGAATGTGCAGGCCGACAGCGTGTCGTAATAGACGCCATACGCCACACCCGAGCCCGGATCGCGGCCGACATAGAACGGCCAGTGCTTGTAGAGCGGATCGCTGGTCTCTCCGTCGTGGCCCAGCGCATCGAGCTGCAACGTGCGCAACCGGCGTCCATGTTGATTGAGCGGCCCGGTCTTGTCGCCCACTCCGAAGTATTGGCGGACCAGCTCGCGCGCCATCCAGTGCCGCAATGTTGTGGTCCGCTCACTTGCCTGGTACGCCTGCGTCGGGCGGTCGGCGGCGAATTCTATCCTGTCGGCCGTGGCCCATGAAAGGCCGAATGGGTTCAGCGTTGCCGTCACCTGCAGGCGTTTCGTGTGAATGACCGCACTTTCACTGTCGTCTTCGATACGGGCAGACGGACCGGCGAAGCCACTGCGATCAGGACGATTCCGCCCTTCCCATTCAACATCGCTGCCGCCCGGCGCGATCGACCAGGTGCGCGGTTCGCGCAAGCCATCGGGCGGCGTGAACAAGACGCGGAGAAGACACTCCTCCAGCACCATCACCCGGCACGTCCAGCCGCGATCGAGACCGAAGAGTATGTCGTTGCCGGAGTGTGCTTGGACTGACGCGTTGACGAGCGGAAACATCGCGTGGTCAGGAGACGCAATGGGCGCTTGTGGGCAGCGCGGGCTCGCCGGTCGCAGTGCTGAATACGTGACACGCCCCGGGCGGAATCCGGAGCGACACCGTTGATCCCGCGCTGCTCACGGTCTGGCCCTGGAACTGCACGACCATCGTCCTCTTGCTCTGAGGCAATGTGCAGTGGATAAACCCGTGCCCGCCGAGTTGCTCGACCTGCGCGATCTGGACATCGATCGCGCCCGCCGCACCGGACGAGTCGACCACCTCAACGTGTTCGGGGCGAACGCCGAGCGTGACTTTTGCACCAGGTTCCACCGATACCGGATCGATCGCGACGGCGATCGACGCCTCTTGCTCGAAGCCCGCGAGCGCAAGCTGGATGCCGCGATCATTCTTAGCCCTCACTGTCGCATCGACAAAATTCATCCGCGGCGAACCGATGAAACCGGCGACGAACCGGTTTTGCGGCTGGTTGTAGAGTTCCAGCGGAGTCCCGGTCTGCTCGATCCGCCCCGCGCGCAGCACGACGATCTTGTCGGCCATNNGTCATCGCCTCGACCTGATCATGCGTGACATAAATCATTCCGGTCTTCAGGCGTTGATGCAGCGCGATGATTTCGGCGCGCATCTGCACGCGCAATTCGGCGTCGAGATTCGACAGCGGCTCGTCGAACAGGAACAGCTTGGGGTTGCGGACAATCGCCCGGCCGATGGCGACTCGCTGGCGCTGCCCGCCGGAGAGCTGGATCGGGCGCCGCTGCAGCAGCGCGTCGAGCTGCAGCATCCGCGCCGCATCGCCGATCTTCCGCTCGATTTCGGCTTTGGGCGTTCCCGTGTTCTCCAGGCCGAATGCCATGTTCTGGTACACCGTCATGTGCGGATACAGCGCGTACGACTGGAACACCATCGCAAGGCCGCGCTCCGCCGCGGACACGTCGTTGACGCGCTGGCCATCCAGAATGATGTCGCCGCTGGTCGTCGGCTCCAGCCCCGAGATGATGCGCAGCAGCGTCGACTTGCCGCAGCCCGAGGGGCCGACCAGGGCGACAAACTCGCCTTCTTCCGCGCTGAGGTCGATGTCGTGCAGCACCACGGTGTCGCCGAACCGCTTATCGATGTGCTTCAGTTGCAGTGTAGCCATGTTGACCGCCTACTTGACGCCACTGGACGCAATGCCCGTGGTGATGTGTTTTTGCAGGAACGCGAACACCAGCGTGACCGGAATGATGGTGATCACGGTCATTGCCAGCAGATAATTCCACTCGGTCTGCAGTTCGCCCTGGAAGGCGTTGAGCGCGAGTTGCAGCGTGAAGAGTTCCGAGCGCGACAGTACGATCAACGGCCACAGGAAATCGTTCCAGCGCCACATCACCGAAAAGATCGCCAGCACGGCCAGCGCCGGCGCGGTGAGCGGCAGCACGATCCGCCAGTAGATCTGCCACTCGCTGGCATGATCCATTCGCGCCGCGTCGAGCAGTTCATCGGGTATGGTCAGCATGTACTGGCGCAACAGGAACACCCCCGTCGGCGTCGCCACCGCCGGCCAGATCACGCCCCACAGGCTGTTGAGCAGGCCCAGGTTGGAAATGACCAGAAAGTTCGGGACCAGGATGATGGTCGGCGGAATCATCAACGTGGCGATGATCAGAAGGAATACGGTCTTCTGCCCCTTGAACCGGTACTTCGACAACGCGAAGGCCGCCATCGAGTTGAACAGCAGCGTGATCAGCGTCGCGACCACGGTGATGAACACGCTGTTCCACAGATAGCGGCCGAACGACAGTTTGCCGAAGAGCTCGGTGTAGTTTTCCGTCGCGACGCGCAGTTCGCTGGTCTTTTCCCTGTCCTTGATGTTGACCGGCATTTCCTCGTCGGGCTTGGCCGGATCGATCATCGTCGCCGTCAGCCCGATGCGCCGCAGTTCGGCCAGTTCGCGGGTCGATCCGTCCGGCTTCTTCACCCGGTACAGCGGCAGACGCGCTTCGTGCCCCGTCACGTGCACGGTCTTCTGGCCGTAGGGCAGAAAAGTCGGCGGGAAGTCGGAGAGGCCGCTTTGTGTCTTGAACGAACTCATCACGATCCAGAGCACCGGGCCGAACATCAGGAACAGGCCGAACACCAGATAGACGTAGCTCAGCCAGTCGGTCCAGTCGAGCTGGGTACGACCGCTAGTCCGGGTGAGAAAGCGCAGCGCCTCAGGCATGACCCGCCCCTCCTTCGGCGTCGCTATTCCGGATCTCGCCCCCGCGCGTAATCTTCAATTGCAGCAGCGTCAGGACCAGCAACGCACCAGCCAGCACCAGCGACGCGGCCGCGGCCAGACCGTAGAGATGGATCTCGGACGCGAACCCGGTCTGATAGATGAACTGCACGAGAAAAGTCGTCGCCGTCCCCGGCCCACCGCCGGTGAGGACAAAGACTTCGTCGAAAATCTGCACTGCCCGGATCAACGCCAGCACGATCACCACCAGCAGGTTCGGCATCAACAACGGCAGCGTGATCCGGCGCAGCACGCGCCAGGGCGATGCGGAGTCCATTTGCGCGGCGTCGTACAAGTCCTTGGGGATCGCCTGCAGGCCGGCCAGAACGATCAGCGTGTAAAAACCCATATGCGCCCAGATGCTGACCAGGATCACCCAGAAGAACATCCAGTTCGCACTGGTCAGCCACTCGGTGGGCGACGCGCCCACGCCGATCAGCAAGCCGTTCAACACACCCTGGCTTTGCAGGATCCACTTCCAGATCAGCGCGACGACGACCGGCGAGAGCAGCACCGGGTAGAAAAAAACGCCGCGCCAGAAACCGCGCCCGATGATCTTTTTGTTCAGCACCAGCGCGGTGATCACGCTGAACACCACCATCAAGCCGACCTGCAGCACGGCGAACTTCGCGGTATTGAACACGGCCTGCCAGAAAATATCCTTGCGGCAGGTCGACGGATTGAAATAGTCACGGCAGTCGAACAGCGTGACCATGTTCTCCATTCCCGTGAACGGACGCTCGGACGGGAACAGCTTCACCCCGCCGGTGAACGCGTAGTAGAAGTTGATGACGATGGGCAGGAAAGTGAACGTGCCGAAGATCAGCAGGTTCGGCGTCAGGAACAGCCATGGCATCCGCCGCGTTCCCAGTACGCGCTGCGCGAAGCGCATCACCGGTTCGAGCAGGCGGGGCAACCACGTCAGCGCCTGGCCGAGTGGATTGGCCCTGGCCTGATCGCTGTCCTTTTGCGCGCGGTGAGACACGTCACGCGATCCGCCGCGTTTACTTCGCCGTCGCTTTTACCGCTTCGTCGATATCCTTGACCAGCCGGTTCATCGCGTCGTCAGTGCTCATTTCGCCGACAATCGCCTGCGACACCCGCGTCACCGTATTGAGGAATAGTGCACGATTGAGCTTGTAGCCCTGGATCTGATAGGCGATCGGCGAGAGTTTGCCGACTTCGCCGACGAACGTGTTCATCGCCGCTTTCGTTGCTGCGTCGACGTTATAGGCGACGCCCTTGGCCGCCACGCCGGCATGCGCAGGCAGGTTCTCGGTCTTGGCTATCATTTCCGAATAAACCGTTTCCTGAGCCATGAAGTCGAGGAAACGGCCGACTTCCTTCGGCGACTTGGTCCGCTTCAGCGCCACGAATGCCGCGCCGCCCGGAATGCCGGTGCACGCCGCGGGTCCGCAGGGATTCGGCACGACCACCCAGTCAAAGCTCTTGCCGATCTGGCTGTCCATCCGCTTGATCTGCCACGAGCCGGACAGATACAGCACGATCCGGCCATTCTTAAACTCTTCGAACGCATCGCGATACGACGAGCCGCCGGTGCCGCCCCAGACTTCCTTGGGCATCGTCCCGTCCTTGTTCCAGTCGACGAACTTTTTTGAAATCATCTTGTAGCCATCGTCGATGACCAGGTTGCCTCTGGCATCGAAGATTTTCGCGCCGTAACTGATCGCCGGCCCGGCAAAGCGATGTCCGGTGCGGTCCCACGCCATCGCGAACGGCGTTTGCGTCGCCTTGGCGACACTCCTGGTCGCGCTCACCCAATCGTCCCACGTCGCCTTGGGTCCAGGCATCGCGATCTTTGCCTGATCGAAAAGGGTCTTGTTCACGAAGGGTCCGGTAATCGTCAATTGCGACTGCAGGCCATAGATGCCCTTGTCGCCCGGGGTGGTTCGCAGCCACGCGAGCGCCTTGCCGAAATTGGCTTCCCAATACTTCGGATCCTTGACGTACGGCGTGATGTCGAGATAGAACCGGCTGAGGCCGCCCAGATCCGTGACCCGCGCGATGTCCGGTCCTTCGCCGGCACCCAGTTGCACCGGGAGTTGCTCTGTGATCGCCTTGTACGGCACCGTGTCGACGATCACGCTGACATCGGCGTTCTGCGCCTCGAAGCGCTTGGCCAGATCCTTGGTCACGTCGCACTCGTTGCCGTCCTGGTAGCACATGACCCGGATTTCGGTCGCGCTCCAGGTGGCGAGGCTACTGCAGGCGGCAATGGCGATGGCGAGTTGGGACAGGCGTTTGGTCGTGATGTGAAACATGTATTCCTCCTGGAATCGTGGGCAGTTCGTGTTGACAGGTCTGGTGATGCGAATCCGCGGATTTTCCATCTGGATGCAAGCCGACTCGATTCTAACCGAATCCGGCGCCTGGGGAAAACGTCTGTGCGCCAAGCTCGCCTGGGCGTTTCGCACAGCACGCCCGGCGAATAATACAGATCGGTCCGGACCACTCCGCCGGCGGCCGAATGGCCGATGACCGCGCGCATAGCGCGCCGCGGATACGCGGCCTACAAAGTGACTTTGGCGCGCACCGTCCCTGCCCGCTCATGCGCAGCGACAAGGTCGACTTCCGAACCGGCCTTGCCCTGCACCACCCATTCGACGATCGCCCGATCACCGGTCGGCTCCAGGTCGGGCCAGAACGAAAGGCCCGATTGCTTGTACGCTCGCCCTTCGAGTTGGCCGATTTCCTCGCGCACCTTGCCGCCGACCAGTTCGCAGCCTTCCGGCAAATCGATTTCGGCGCGCACGGGCCGCACGACCTGCCGCTTCAGCCCTTCCTTGGACACATAACTCGGCAGCCAGCCGGTGTTCTGCACGACCATGCGCACCCGATACGTGCCGTTGCCGAGGTCGTCGGCGCCCGCGTGCACCAGTTCCATTTTCGGTGACAGCAGCGCCTGCCAGACCAGCCACTTCGGAAACTTGGCCAGTTCCCTTTCGAGCAAGTGCGCCGGCGGATTGTGGATGGCGAAAATCTTGTTCCAGCCGCCGATTTCGACCTTGCCCAGTTGCGGATGGTCGAACGCATACCAGTCGACAAAGCCCTTGCCCTGCAGCGCGCTGTCGTTCCATTGCATCAGCTTCAGATCATCGGCTTCGGGATGGTCGCGAAACCAGTCGATGGCGTGATAGTCGGTGATACCGGCCTCGCGCTGCGGGCTCCAGATCTCGATGGTCCATACGAACGCGCCGCGATGCTCGAACAGCCAGTCAAAGTCGCCGGTGATCACCTGCTTGGGATGATAACGGAAATCGTGATAGACCGAGATGTTCGGATACCCGGTCAGTTCGCTGCCCTTTTTGCCGATCGCCTTGTACACCCACAAATCCTCGGGCGCAAAATCGTCGTCCGCCAGGTGGGCGTGCGGCCGCAGCAACACGCCGCTGAAGGTATGGAACGAAATCCCGCCGCAGATGTTGTTGTGCTTGACGATGAAATCGGTGACCGCGCGAATCTCCGGCTCGGATGTCGGATAAGGTCCGGCGCCGAACTGCTCGAACTCCTGGCGCCAGTTCGATGCAAAGTTGCGATTCAGGTCCAGCCCTTGTTGCGGGCGGTTGACCTTCAGCGTGAAGCCATCGTAGTCCTGGTAGATTCCCTCGGGCACGACCCGATAGTATTCGCCGCCGGCTTCGGTGGGCTCGCGGCGCACCATCAGCCGCGCGTCCTGCGGATGTTTTTTCCAGAGCCCGTTCGGATCCGGGATCCGCATCGACAGAATGCGTCCGTCACCATCGGCATCCTGGACGGTCAGGCCCTCGATCGGCGCCTCGTCGAACGGGTACGGCCGCGTCGATGAGCGCACATATTTTGGATTGTCGGCCAGCGCCCACTCGGCGCCGTCGGGGTTGATCCGCGGAACGATGTAAAACGCACGCGTGTCGAGCACCCGCGTGATGTCGGCGTCCTTGCCATGCTGCGTGGCCAGCGTATGGAGCAGATAGAGGCACGCCGCCGACGCGGAGACTTCTACCGAATGAATGTTGCCGTCGACCCAGAATGCGGGCTTTTCCTCGGCCGGTCCCGTCGCAGTGTTGGTAACCGTCACCACCCAGATCTCGCGGCCTTCGTTGCTCCTGCCTATGCTGGCGATACTCATCAGTTGCGGATGATCTGCGGCGAACTGCTGGAGGATTGCGGTGAGGTCGGCATAGCGGTAAAACCGGTCGAACGAGAGTTGGGGCATCGCAGGGCGGAAAGATTCGTGAAGGCGCAATCATACCCTTGTCCGAATTGGTGCCCTGGCACCGGTTCCGTGCGATCGGGGAAAAGCGATCACGAAGTCCGCGCTCGTTGCGCGGTGCCGCGGTCCGGAGCAGTTTTTGCGCGACGGAGACCCGCGCCGCCCGCTGAATTCCGGCGCACGGGAGTGATAAACTTGGGCTATCGATTCACCCTCCAGGAGTCTGCCATGCCCCTCGTTTCAATGCGCCAATTGCTCGACCATGCCGCCGAAAACGGCTACGGCTTGCCGGCCTTCAACGTCAACAATCTCGAACAAGTGCAGGCCATCATGGCGGCCGCGTCCGAGACCAATTCACCGGTGATCATGCAGGCCTCGGCCGGCGCGCGAAAGTACGCGGGCGAAATCTTTTTGCGGCATCTGATCGAAGCGGCGGTCGAGTCCTATCCCGATATTCCGGTGGTCATGCATCAGGACCACGGTCAATCGCCCGATGTGTGCCTGCAGGCGATGCGCCTGGGCTTTTCGTCGGTGATGATGGATGGCTCGCTGGAGGCCGATGGCAAATCCATCGCCAGCTACGACTACAACCTGGATGTGACCAGGAAGGTTGTCAACATGGCGCACTCGATCGGCGTCACCGTCGAGGGCGAACTCGGTTGCCTCGGTTCGCTGGAAACGATGAAGGGCGACAAGGAAGACGGCCACGGTGCGGAAGGAACGATGACGCGCGAAATGCTGCTGACCGATCCTGATCAGGCGGCAGACTTTGTCAAAGAGACGCAGCTCGACGCGCTGGCGATCGCGATCGGCACTTCGCACGGCGCCTACAAGTTTTCGCGCAAGCCCACCGGCGACATTCTGGCCATCGACCGCATCAAGGCGATCCATGTGCGCATCCCCAACACGCACCTGGTGATGCACGGCTCGTCGTCGGTGCCGCAGGACCTGCTGAACATCATTCGCGAAAATGGTGGAGAAATGAAGGAAACCTACGGCGTGCCGGTCGAGGAAATCCAGGAAGGCATCAAGCNNCAAGCACGGCGTGCGCAAGGTCAATATCGACACCGACATCCGGCTGGCGATGACGGCGGCGATCCGCAAGTACCTGAACGAGCACAAGAGCGCATTCGATCCGCGCGACTACCTGAAGCAGGCGCGCGAAGCGGCCAAGCAGATCTGCAAGCAGCGCTATGAACAATTCGGCTGCGTGGGCATGGCCTCGAAAATCAAGCCGGTGCCGCTGGACCGGGTGGCCGAGCGCTACAAGAAGGGCGAATTGAGGCAGATCGTCAACTAAATTGGCGTTCTGCTTTTTCGACCGGGGCGGGTTTCACCCGCCCCGGTTCGTTTCCCCGGCGCCCGGCGTGGGACCGACGTCGTTCTGGTAAACATAGCCCTGCTGCGGCACCTCCGCCTCCTGGTAGCCGCGCTGCGCGTCGCGATCGATCTGCTTGTCCCACAGCAGCGCGCGGCCCTTCTGCTGTCCCTCTTCCATCTGCGGGTTCTTTTTCATGAGCTCGCTGATGAATTTCGTGTGCTCGGATACGTACTTGGCCATTACTGCCCCCGGGTAGTTGATTTCGACATTTTACCGTCAACGGGCACTTCGCTGGCGGCGGATTGCTTGCGATTCGATCCGGCAACCAGCCTGTATTCGACCAGGCGGCATTCCAGCGCGCCGTTGTACAGCGGAATCTTGCGCGAGGGTGCGAGACGGATCGCTTTCATCAGTGCCATTTCGCCGCACAGCACGAATGCGCGCCAGCCGGAGAAATTGCGCTTCAGCGTGTCGGCGAACGCCGCGTACAACGCCGGCAGGTCTTCGTCCGCACCCAGCCGCACGCCGTAGGGCGGATTGGTGATGATCAGGCCTTCCGCGGCCGGCGCGGTTGCCGTCAGCGCATCCGCGAGGCGCAACTCGATGTATGGGTCCAATCCCAGCGCGGCGACATTGGCCCGGGCGGCGGTGATGGCGGGCGGCGAGACGTCCGATCCGTACAGTCGCAAGGCCGCCGACGCGCGGCCTGTTTCGGCTCTGCGGGCGGCGTCTTCCCGCGCCGTGCCCCAAGCTTCGGCGTCAAACCACGACAGGCGCCGGAACCCGAACACGCGGTTGAATCCCGGCGCCATATCGCAGGCCATCATCGCGGCTTCGATCAGGATCGTCCCGCTACCGCAAAACGGGTCGACCAACGGCAGCGCAGCGTTCCATCCGGCGAGCTGCAACAATCCTGCCGCCAGATTTTCGCGCAACGGCGCTTCCAGCGCGTCCCGGCGATAGCCGCGCTTGAACAGCGCCTCGCCGGACGTGTCGAGATAGAACGTGCACGTATCGGCGGTCAGGAAGGCATGAATGCGCACGTCCGGCGCCGCCGTATCGACACTCGGCCGCTCGCCGACCGCGGTCCGAAAGCGATCGCACACCGCGTCCTTGATTTTCAGCGTGATGAAGTCCAGGCTGGTCAGCGGCGAGCGGATCGCGGTCACATTCACGCGCAGGGTGTTGGTGACGACGAACCATTGCGGCCAGTGCAAGCGCAACGCCGCATCGTAGATATTCTGCTGGTCGCGATAGCGGCCAACTCCCACTTGCCAGAGCACGCGGCTGGCGAGCCTGCTCCACAAATTGATCGTATACGCCAGGTCGAGCTTCCCCTCGAACGCGACGCCGCCGTCGGTGGCATGGGCGCCCTTCGCGCCGAGGGTTTCGAGTTCCACCGCGAGCACCGCTTCCAGTCCGCGCGGACACGTGGCAAAAAAGCGCTCATCGCCGCTGGCGGCGCCAGGTTGCGGCCCGGAACCGCGCGCCGGATGCCTAGAACGGTTTGACGACGACAAGGATCACCACCAGAAAAAGAATCGGGGCCGCCGGAATCTCGTTGATCCAGCGATAGAAGACATCGCCATGCCGATTGCGGTCGTGGCGGAAGTCCATCATCAGCTTGCCGAGCCATAGATGATGCGCGACCAGGATCGCGACCAGGACGAGCTTGGCGTAAAGCCAGCCGCCTGAAATTCCGTAGCCCAGCCACAACCAGAGACCGGATGCGATCGTCAGCACCGCGCCAGGAGTCATGATGCCGAAGTAGAGCTTGCGCTCCATGATCTTGAAGC
>PLYG01000133.1 GCA_003153335.1 Betaproteobacteria bacterium
CGCCGCGCCGCCGAGCAGCACCACGGGCGATTGCGCGAGTTGCGCGTTCTTCAGCGCCGTGATCGTGTTGGTGAGGCCGGGGCCGGCCGTCACGGCCGCCACGCCCGGCGTTCCGGTGAGGCGCGCCACGGCGTCGGCCGCGAAGACCGCGGTCACCTCGTCGCGCGTGTCGACGATGCGTATCCCGCGCCGCTTGGCCGCGACGAGGATGGGGGAAATGTGGCCGCCGCACAGCGTGAAAAGGAAGCGTACCCCATGCGCGGCCAGCGCCGCCGCGAGGCGCTCGCCGCCGTGGGCGGGAATGCCCGATTGCGCCATGTCAGCCTCCTTCCTTCGCCTCGTGACGCCGCACGAGCTCGCGATAGTCGACCTTGCCCACCTTGGTGAGCGGCAGCGCATCAATGAACTCCACTTCGCGCGGGCACGACCACTTGATCAGGCGCTCGCGGCAGTGGTCGATGAGCGCCTGCTCGAGGGCGGAGCCTGCCTGCGCCGGATCGCGCAACACCACGCACGCCTTCACCCGCTCGACCTGCGCCGGGTCGGGAACACCGAACACGCAAGCCTCGGCGACGGCGGGATGCTCGCGCAGCACGGCCTCCACTTGCGCTGGATAGACATTGAAGCCCGAGGACTTGATCATGCGTTTCAGGCGGACGGAGAAATAGAAGAAACCATCCGCGTCCATCCGCCCGAGGTCGCCGGTGTGCAGCCACGTCCGGCCGTCGGCATGCACCTTGAGCGTCTGCGCCGTGGCTTCCGGGTCGTCGAGGTAGCCCAGCATCACCGCCGGCCCCGCGACGCAGATTTCCCCTTCCTCCCCGACCGGCGCCTCCGCCATCGTGCCCGGCTGCACGATCTGCGCGAGCATGTCCGGAAACGGGATGCCGATCGAACCCTCCCGGTATTCGGTGAGGGGCGTAGCCATGATGCCCGACACCGCCTCGGTCAGCCCGTAGCCCTCGAGCAGCTTGACCCGCCCGCCGCCCTTCTCGACCAGCGCCTCGAAGCGCTCCTTCACCGCGCGCGGCAGCGTGTCGGCGCCACAGAAGCAGGCGGTGAGGCAGGACAGGTCCGCGCTCGCGAGCGAGGGGTCTTTCGTGAGCGCGTCGAACAGCGTCGGCACCCCCACCAGCACGCTGGGCCGTTCGGTGCGCAGCAGTTTCGACACAATTTCCGCGCTGAACTGCGGCACCAGGATCGACTTGGCGCCGGCCATGAAGGCCGCATTCACGCACACGCCCAGCCCGAAGCCGTGGAAGATCGGCAGGATCGCGAGGATCGCATCCTGCTCGCCGAGTTCGCACCACGCCGCAGCCTGCAGGCCTTCCGCGATGAAGTTCCGGTTCGAGAGCACGATGCCCTTGGGCAGGCCCGTCGTGCCTCCCGAGAAGAGGATCGCTGCGGGATCGCCGGTCTTCGCGGCTCCGCGAGGCGCTTCGCCGCGCACGGCCGCGAGGAGCGCCCCCCACGCGCGCACGCGCGGGTCGTCGGGCACCGCCGGGATCTTGCGGCCCTTCGTCGCCCAGAACCCCAGGCGCTTCAGCGGCGAGAGGTACTCGGGGATGCGGGCGATGACAATGCGCGCGAGCGGCTTCTTCGGCGTGGCCGCCGCGAGCGGGCCGTAGAAGGCGTCGAGGGTTAGCGCCATTTGCGCGTTGGTCACGTCGAGAAAGTGGGTGATCTCCGGCGCGGTAGAAAGCGGATGGATGAGGGCCGGCAGCGCGCCCAAACGGTTCGCGGCGTAGAAGGCGATCACCGCCTGCGGCGACGTGGGCATCGAGATGAGGAAGTGGTCGCCCTCGCTTAAGCCCTCCGTCGCGAGCGCGGCCGCGCAACGATCGACCTCGGCCAGCAGCTGCGCGTAGGTGGACCGGGTGCCGAAGAAATCCCACGCGACCGCCCCCGGCACGCGGCGCGCCGTGGCGGAGAGGGCTTCGTAGAGCGTGACCTCGGGGTAAGCGAGGGCCGTCGGGACCTTGCCGTAGAAGCGGAGCCAGGGGCGATCTTCATACATGATGGACCTCGCGCCGGGCCCCTTGCAGAGCCCAATCGATGGAAGAATACTCCCGCGAACGGGGTTCAAGGGATCACCATGCCGCCCCTGTATTTACTTACTCGGCAGCTTGCCCGCAACGCCTTCGACGTAATAGTCCATCTTCCCCAGATCGGCGTCGGACATATTCTTGCCCGCCGCCACACGCTCCTTGCCATCCTGATCCTTGACCGGACCGGCAAACGGATGCAGCTTGCCCGACTTGATATCGCCTTCGAGCGAGGCAATCATGGTCTTGACCTCAGCCGGAATCGCGGGGTTCAGCGGGGCGATCTTGATCATCCCGTCCTTCATTCCGCCCCAGACGTTGGTCGGCTTCCACGTGCCCGCGATCACGTCGTTCATGGTCTTGGTGTAGAACGCGCCCCAGTGATGCGTGGTCGCGCTCAACTGCGCCTTCGGGCCGTACTTGGACATGTCGGAGTGATAGCCGAACGCCCACTTGCCCTTCTCTTCCGCGGTCTGCACGACCGCAGTCGAATCGGTGTGATGCGTGAGCACGTCGGCGTTTTGCGAAATCAGCGTCGTCGCCGCTTCGCGCTCCTTGCCCGGGTCATACCACGAACTCGTCCAGATGACGCGCACTTCCGCCTTCGGGTTGACGCTGCGCGCGCCGCGCGCAAACGCGTTGATGCCCTGCAGGACTTCGGGAATCGGGAACGCGGCGACGTAGCCCAGAATGTTGGTCTTGGTCATCTTCCCGGCGATGATGCCGTTCAGGTAGCGCCCTTCATAAAACCGGGCATTGTAGATCCCGAGATTTGGCCCCGTTTTGTAGCCGGTCGCGTGCATGAAAGTGACCTTCGGAAACTGCTTGGACACTTTTTCCATGTAGTTCATGTAGCCGAAGCTGGTCGCGAATATCACCTGGTTACCGCTCTGCGCGAGTTCGCGGATCACCCGCTCGGCATCGGCGCCTTCGGGCACATTCTCGACGAATTTGGTCACGACCTTGCCGGCCAGCGCCTTTTCCATTTCGCGGCGCCCGACGTCATGCTGGTACGTCCATCCGGCATCGCCGACCGGGCTCACATAAATGAATCCGACCTTGACCGGATCCGCGGCCTGCACAAGGGAGAACGGCGACAGTGCCGTCGTGCCGATTGCCGCCGCGACTGTTTTGATGAAGACTCTTCTGTCAGACATGCCTGGCTCCTGGTTGATTGATCGAAGGTTGCTTGGCTCAAGCCGAATTTTAACTCAGGCGTCCGGCCGATACGGTTGTCCCAGCGCTACCGGAGAATTGAGCCGGATCTTGTTGATGTCGCGGGAGATGATGACCAGCACGATGATGGTCGCCCAGTAGGGGAGCGACGACAGGAACTGGACCGGCACGTCGAGCTGCACGCCGGAGCCCTGGACGAACAACTGCGAAATCATCACGCCGCCGAACAGGTACGCGCCCACCAATACGCGTTGCGGCCGCCAAGTCGCAAAGACGACGAGCGCCAGCGCGATCCAGCCGCGGCCGGCGACCATGCCCTCGACCCACAACGGCGTGTAGAACACGGACAGGAACGCCCCGCCGATGCCGGCCATCGCGCCACCGAAGACGGTTGCCAGATAGCGGATGCGAATCACGTTGTAGCCGATCGAATGCGCGGAAGCCGGCGACTCGCCGACCGCGCGCAGGATGAGCCCCCCGCGGCTCTTGTACAGGAACCAGGCGACGCCGGCGAACAGCAGCCATGACGCATAGACCAGCGCCTGGTGGTTAAAGAGCGCATTGCCGATCAGGGGAATATCGGCGAGCAGCGCGATGCGCAGCGGCGGGACGGCCTGCAGCGCGACCGACTCGTAGGATTTGCCGATGAACGCGGACAGACCTACGCCGAATATCGACAACGCCAGGCCCGAGGCGACCTGGTTGGCCAGCAACGTCAGGGTGAGAAAACCGAACAGCAACGACATCAACGCCCCCGCTGCCATCCCGGCCAGCACACCCAGCCACGGATTGCCGGAGTGATGCGTAATGGCAAACGCGGCGACCGCGCCCACCGCCATGATGCCTTCCGCGCCCAGATTGAGCACGCCGGACTTTTCGGTAACCAGTTCGCCCAGCGCGGTGATGATCAGCGGCGTGCCGGCAACGATGGTCGCAAACAGGATGAATGTGAAATTGTTGTCGGCCATGATCGGCGGGTCACTTTCCCTTTGCGAAGTGCAGCCGATAGTTGACGAACAAGTCCGTCCCCAGCAGGAAAAACAGCAGCATGCCCTGAAAGACTTTGGAAATCGACGACGGCAGACTCAGGTATTGCTGTGCCTGCTCCCCGCCCAGGTACAACAACGCCATCAACAGGCTCGCGAAAAAAATGCCCAGGGCGTTGAGCCTGCCGACGAATGCGACAATGATCGCGGCGAATCCGTAATTGTTCGACACGTGTTCGGTGAGCTGCCCCATCGGCCCCGCCACTTCACCCATCCCGGCGATGCCGGCCATGCCCCCGCCGCTGAGCATGCCGATCCAGATCATCCGCTGGGTCGAAAATCCGGCATAGCGCGATGCGGCTTCGGCCTCGCCCGCCACCGCCATCTGAAACCCCAGAAAACTGCGGTTCATGAACACGTAGCCGGCGAGCAGCGCGCCCAGCGCGATCAGAAACGCGGCATTCAGACGCGTACCTTCGATCAGCATCGGCAGCAGCGCCGCATCGTGGAACATCCTGGTCTGCGGAAAGTTGAAGCCCTCCGGATCTTTCCACGGTCCGTGCACCAGCCAGGACACGCCGAGCTGCGCGATGTAGACCAGCATCAGCGAGACGAGAATTTCGTTGGCGTTAAAGCGCGTGCGCAACAGCGCCGGAATCGCGGCCCACAGCGCGCCACCGATGGCGCCGGCCATCACCATCGCGGGCAGCAGCAGCGGACTCTCCCGGCCGAAGAAATGCAGCGCCACGCCGCCCGCGGCCACGGCGCCCATGATGAACTGGCCCTCGGCGCCGATATTCCAGACGTTCGCCCGAAACCCGACCGCCAGCCCCACGGCAATCAGCATCAATGGCGTCGCCTTCAGAAACAGTTCGGACATTCCGTACGTGTCCTTCAGCGGATAGAGAAAAAAGACCTTGAAGCCTTCGAACGGATTCTTGCCCAACGCCGCAAAAATGAGCAGCCCGCCGATCAGCGTCAGAACCACCGCAATCACCGGCGAGGCATAGCGCATCGCCTCCGATGGNNCGCAGATCTCGAACAATTCGTCGAGCTCTTCGGACACCACCAGCACCGCGGTGCCGGCATTGCGCAGGTCGATCAGCGCCTGGCAAATGGCCGCCGCCGCGCCGACGTCGACACCGCACGTGGGCTGCGCGACGATGAGGACCTTCGGGCCCAGCAGGATCTCGCGCCCGACGATGAACTTCTGCAGATTGCCGCCCGAGAGCGACCTGGCCTGTGCTTCGGGCCCTCCGCATTTAACGTCGAATTTCCCGATCACCGTGGCTGTGAATGCGCGCACCGCTGCCTGATCGATCAGCGTGAACTTGAGCATCCCCTGGCGCCACCCGGTGAGCAAGGCATTGTTCGCCAGCGACATCCGCGGCACCGCGCCGCGTCCCAGCCGCTCCTCGGGCACGAAGCCCAATCCGAGCTGGCGCCGCCTGCCCGCGCGCATCCNNCACCCCGGCAATGCCGACGATCTCGCCCGCGAAAACCGTCAGCTGCATGTCCTTTAGATCGATGCCGAACTGATCGTCCGCGGCGCGCGACAGCCCGGCAATACGCAGTCGCGCAGCGGTGTGCGCGGCGGGTTGGCCATGCTCGCACACCGGGAGATCGCGGCCAATCATCAGCCGCGCCATCGACTTCGCGGTCTCCCGCGACGGAATGCAGGTGCCGGTGACACGGCCGGCACGCAGCACCGTCGCCGTGTGGCACAACTCCTGTATTTCATCGAGCTTGTGGCTGATGTAGAGAATGCTGCAGCCTTCCGCCGCCAGCAGGCGCAGGGTCTCGAACAGTTTGGGAACTGCCTGCGGCGTGAGTACCGACGTTGGTTCGTCCATGATCAACAGCCGCGGATTCTGCAGCAGGCAGCGGATGATTTCGACACGCTGGCGTTCGCCGACCGACAAGGCGTGGACCAGCCGGCGCGGATCGACCGGCAGCCCGTAGCGCTCCGAGACGGACTCGATCTGTTTCGACAGGTGGCCCAAGTCCGGCGACCCGGGCAGCGCCAGCGCGACGTTCTCGACGACGGTGAGGGTTTCGAACAGCGAAAAGTGCTGGAACACCATGCCGATGCCCAGTTCGCGCGCCTGCGATGGACCGGCGAGCTCGATCTTCTGGCCTTGCCAACGCAATTCACCCGACGTCGGCTGCACGAGACCGTACATGACTTTGACCAGCGTCGATTTTCCAGCGCCGTTCTCGCCGAGCAGCGCGTGAATTTCCGCAGGGAACAGCTCGATGCTGACCGCATCGTTGGCGGCAAAGGAGCCGTAACGCTTGGTGATATCGATGGCTTGCAGCAACGGTTCTTGGCGCGACCCGATGGCAGGCGAGGCATCGTCCATGACGTGGCAGAACCCCGGAGCTCGATTGACGCGACCGCACCAGACAAAGCCAATAATGTGCCAAGCAGCCACCGCAGAACTGAGGAACGGCGGCCTTCTTTGCACAATACCACGCCAAATGGCTATTCAGTAGGCTCGCCGCCTCCGCCGCTTCGTCACGGTCGCGTCATGCTTGTGCTGCGGCGCACGCATCGATCCGGTCGAGCGGCGGTGCGAGGGAATCGGAGAGGCAGCGTTCGTGGACATCGCCGCTGCCACTGCGATCGTGCCCGTGCGTACCTTGTCCACAGTTCGGCGGACAATTTGCAAGATCTAGAGTCTCTTTTTGGCAACAGCCACAACGATTCATAACGGCGCCAAAAATCACCTGCCTCGATTGTGACCAGCGAATTTTCCAGCGCTGCACCGTGCATTTGTCGTCAAGCGTCGCCGCCGGCGGATGCGGTGCTTCACAAAATACTTGTGATTCCATGGGCCTCGCGTCGTTTTGAACGACGTAACAGATCGGCGGAGCTGACCGCGAAGCTGACTGTTCAATGTCTCCGGCGTGCAAAGCGCCAATAAAATCAGCAATTTCTGCGCGAACTAGAGGCTTTGTCCGCACCGGATTGAGTGCTTCGCTTTTGTGACAAGACAACAAGAAATTCTAGTTCGTTCCGTCAAACACGTTGGGGGATACCATGTACCGATCTACAATAACGCTCGCCGCGATTTTCGCGGCTGCGCTCTCCAGCAGCGCCGGCGCCGCCGACCTGCCGGTCAAAGCCAAGCCGATCAAGACCACGGAAGCTCCATACTTCCTCGTCAATGAAAACTCGCTCAGCTACCACTACGAGTTCACGGCAACCAATCCGGGCGCCGGCAAAACACCAAAGAACGTCGGAACCTTCTCGCACTTCGACGTGTGGGCCTACGGCACGAACTTCATCAACATCGATTGGTTGAAGGCGA
>PLYG01000553.1 GCA_003153335.1 Betaproteobacteria bacterium
TCCCCCTACGTTGGTCGAGGCAAAGCCGCCCGTCGCGGCAAAGGAATTGACGCCGATGCACGTGGTTACGGCCAGTGAAGTGCACGATTCGCCTGTGGCCGCTTGCGCCAAGGTGGTGTTGACGGTCATCCCCGCCATGGGACTTCCGATTACATGAGGAGGAAGGGGGGGAGAAGAAGGTTATGGCGTAGGACGTGATATTCCCGCCGGGACCCGTGACGACAACAAAATTACCCGGCGGGATATACGAGTTGGCGGGGGTGAAGTTGTTGAACCCGTCGTTGAAGTTCCAGGATAGAACCAGGTTGGAGCCCGAGGGGCTAATGTCCGTGATGGGCATGTTGGCAGGTAGCGGGTTCGCCGTGGAAAAGGAACCGGTGATGCGCATCCCAGTGTTGTAAGTCGTCCCCGTTACGATGGTGTTGTAGTTGTTGCCGTTGTACAGGTAGGTCGCGGCCCAGCTCGACGCACAAAATAAGCCCGCAAGCAAACCGATGACGATCTTGAACATGGATTTCCCCTTCCCTAGATAAGTTGGTTGGCCAGGGGTGTCATGATGTGATGTGCACACCGGATGGCTTCGTGCAGGCATCCCTTTCCTCACGACGATGCTTTACACCGCCCGGCTCAGTATTTCGCCGCGCCGGGTTCCGCGCTCAAGTCTTCCGGTTCACGGCGAATGGCGAGGCAGTGGTCCGGCTCGAGGAGCGCCATGGCTACGCGTACAAGGGCACTGAATGGCTGATGGAGGGCATGTCGATTGAGCGGGCGGCGTGGGTACCGATCTGCATCAGGAGGGGAAGGAACTCATTCGGGCCCTGCTGCGCGAAAGTCGCAGTCGCTCTCCGAAGGGAACAGACAAAATACATGCGCGGTCAGGGATTCGAAAACGAATAATGGCCTTTGACAGGGGGGCAGAAGCCGAAGATACTTTGCGCCGTGCGGTTGAAATTCCCATCCTTCAGACACCAGCAGCATCGATGCTCGTATCGCCGGGCTCAGCCCGGTGACGCGGGCGCTGCCGGCTCGTCGGCGCGCCCGCATGGGTAGTGGTTCCAGCAGAGCGACTTCATAAGCGGGCAGACAATTAAATAAATGGGCGCTTTCGATATTTCCTTTGCGCAAAAACGCCTGTGGCTGCTCGACCGTTTGATGCCGGATTCGGTCTACAACCTGGCGAGGATGGCGCGGCTGAATGGTTTGCTGGATGTTGACGCGCTGCGGCAGGCGCTGAACGAGGTGGTGCGGCGGCATCACGTGCTGCGCTCGCGTTTCGCAGTAGAGAACGCAGAGCCGGCGCAGGCGATTGTGCCGGAGTTGAAGCTGGCGCTGGAAGTCGAGGATCTAGGCGCATTACCGGAGGGGCGGCGCCGACACGAGGCCCAGCAGCGGGTGCAGGACGAGGCGCAGGCGCCGTTCGATCTGGAGCAGGGGCCGCTTGTCCGGGCGCGGCTGCTGCGTATGGGAGAGCACGAGCACTGGCTGTTGCTGACCTTTCACCATATCGTTTCGGATGATTGGTCGATGAAGGTGCTCTGGCGGGAACTCTCGACACTGTATGACGCCCATCGTCTGCGTTCGCCTTCGCTTTTGGCTGCGTTGCCGATGCAGTACGCGGACTATGCGCAGTGGCAGCGGGAGTGGCTGCAAGAGGGGGTGCTCGATCGACAACTCACGTACTTGAAGCAGGCGTTGGCGGGACTGACGGTGTTGAGGTTGCCGGCCGATCGGGTGCGCCCGGCACAGCCAAGTTACCGTGGTCGGCAGCTTGCCTTCGCACTTGGCGATGAGTTGACCCGTTCGCTCCGGTCGTTGAGCCATCGGGAAGGAACCACTTTCTTCACGACGTTATTGGCCGCATTGCAGGTGCTGCTGTATCGCTACTCCGGGCAGGAGGACGTCGCGGTGGGCGTGCCCGTTGCGGGACGCCGCCGGCCGGACCTTGAGGGACTGATCGGGTTCTTCGTCAATACGCTGGTGTTGCGCGGCGACTTGTCCGGGGAGCCGAGCTTCCGGGACTACCTTGGCCGCGTGCGATTGCGGGCACAGCAGGCATATGCGCACCAGGACATCCCTTTCGAAATGCTGGTGGAAAAGCTTCACCCGAAGCGGGATTCGACTCGCAATCCGCTGTTCCAGGTGATGCTAAACAAATGGAATCCAGAAGGGCAAGTTCTGCGGCTCACCGGGCTTGAGTCCGCGGACGTGGTCACCACCGATACGGGGACCGCGAAGTTCGACCTGGGGTTCACCGTCGTCGAAAGGCAAGGGCAGTGCAGGATTACGATCGAATACGCCACCGACCTGTTCGACGCGGCGACCATCGAGCGGCTGGCGGGCCACTTCACCACGCTGATTGAGGCGATCGTGGCCAATCCGGAGCAATGCATCGGCCGGCTGCCGCTGCTCAGCGAGGCCGAGTGCCACCAGCTGCTGGTGGAATGGAACGACACGGCAGCCGACTATCCCAGGGATCGCTGCATTCACCAGCTCTTCGAAGAGCAGGCCGCACGCACGCCCGAGGCGGTGGCGGTGGTGTTCGAGGATCGGCAACTGACCTATGGCGAGCTCAACGCGCGCGCCAACCAGTTGGCCCACCATCTGATCAGTCTAGGCGTGGGGCCCGAGGTGCTGGTGGGCATCTGCCTGGAGCGCTCGCTGGAGCTGATCGTCGGCCTGCTCGGCATCCTCAAAGCGGGCGGGGCGTATGTCCCATTCGATCCAGCGTGGCCGTCGGAGCGCGCGCGGCTGGTCATGGAAGATGCCCGGCTGGCTGCGGTCGTGACCCAGCGAGACTACGTAGACCGACTGCCGCCGGTGGTCCCCATGGTGTTCGTCGATCCTCGGTCAGAATCGGGCGAAGCGCGAGCCGAGAACAATCCTGATCTTCCCGTATCGCCAGCGGACCCTGTGTACGTGCTCTATACGTCAGGCACCACCGGTCTGCCCAAGGGTGTGCTGATCGAGCATCAACAACTTGTCCAGTATGTTCGGGCGGTGGCAGATCAGCTTGATCTGGACGCGCGTGGCAACTACGCCATGCTACAGCCGTTGACCGTGGATTCCTGCCAAACGATGATCTTCCCGTCGCTGGGACGGGGCGGCACGCTCCATCTGATTAGCGAAGAGCGCGCCCTGGATGCGACGAAATTGACCGAGTACTTCGGCCGTCATCACATCGATTACCTCAAGATTGCGCCCTCTCATCTTGCTGCTTTGTTGAATCAGCTGCCTTCGGCGGCGCTACTACCGGGTCGCGCGCTGATTATCGGCGGCGAAGCCTCGCATTGGGATTTTATCGATCGACTCTGGTCGCTGGCTCCTCGCTGTGCCGTCTGGAACCATTACGGGCCTACCGAAACCACGGTGGGCGTATCGGTATGCAGGCTCGACCCGGCGGATTCGCGCGTCGCGATGACCGTGCCAATCGGCCGGCCGCTAGCCAACGTGCGGTACTACGTTCTGGATCAGAACCTGCGGCCGGTGCCGTTTGGCTTGCCAGGCGAGTTGTGCATTGGAGGTGAACAGGTTGCGCGCGGCTATCTGGACCGTCCGGAGTCGACGGTGGAGAAGTTTCTGCCTGACCCGTTTAGTGAGAAGCCGAATGCCCGGCTATACAGGTCAGGGGACCAGGTCCGCTACTTGATCGACGGGAAAGTTGAGTTTCTCGGCCGCAAGGATCAGCAAATCAAGATCCGCGGGTTCCGAATAGAGATGGGCGAGATCGAAGCGGTGTTGCGCGACGCCAAGGGTGTGCGCGAGGTGGCCGTATCGGTCAGGGACGCTGCCGCAGGAGGGAGGCGGCTGGTGGCCTTTGTCGTTCCTGATGGAAGTGCGGTGCTCGACGATCGAGGATTGAAGGCCAGCCTCGCGACGCGGTTGCCAGATTACATGGTTCCGTCGCAGTTCATTCTGCTTCCGAATTTGCCGCTGACGCCGCACGGCAAGGTCGATCGCAAGGCGCTGGAGGAAATGGACACGGCGGAGTTGGCCGTGGAGAGTGCATACGTGGCACCGCGCAACTCGTTCGAAGAGTTGATCACCGAGGTCTGGTGCGAGGTATTGAAGCTGGAGCAGGTGGGCATGCACGACAACTTCTTCGAACTGGGGGGGCACTCGTTGCTCGCGGCCCAGGTGCTCGCCCGTCTGACCAGACTGTTGAATGTCGAGTTGCCGCTGCGAGGCTTCTTCGAGACCCCTACCGTATCGGCTCTGGCGGAAGAGGCGAGGAAGAGGCTTGGCGCGGGTGAGGCACGAGAGGCTACCCCAATTGCGCTGGTACCCCGCGATCGGGATCTGCCGCTGTCGTTTGCCCAGGAGCGGTTGTGGTTTCTTGACCGGCTGTTGCTGGACAAAACCGCTTACAACGTTCCCACGGCATGGCGGCTGCAGGGGCCGCTCGACGCTCAGGCGCTGCAGCGCAGTGTCGATGAGTTGGTGGCGCGCCACGAGACGCTGCGCACGCGCTTTACCGTGAGAGAGGGCGAGCCCGTGCAGGTCATCGACCCGCCGCACGCAGTGCCGTTGCCGCTCACTGATTTGAGCGCGATGGAGCAGGCCGAGCGCAAGGCGCACGCGCACCAGATCGCGAACGCACACGCTCGCCAGCCTTTCGATCTGGAGGCCGGCCCGCTGCTGCGCGCGCAGTTGCTGCGCCTGGCCGCCGAGGAGCACCTGCTGCTGCTCAACGTACACCACATTGCCTCCGACGGCTGGTCGGTGGGTGTCTTCGAGCGCGAGCTCTCTGCGGCTTACGGCGCCTTCGTCAAGGGGCAGGAACCGGAGTTGCCGGCGCTGCCGATCCAGTATGCCGATTACGCGGCGTGGCAGCGCGAGTGGTTGCAGGGCGAGGTGCTCCAGAAGCAGCTGGGTTACTGGAAGAGCCGGCTCGCGGGTGTGAGCACGCTGGAGTTACCCACCGACCGGGCGCGCCCGCCGGTGGCCAGTCACCAAGGGGCGCATCTCGCCTTCGATCTGCCCGGGCCGTTGACCGGGGCGCTCAAGGAGATGGGCCGGCGCGAGGGTGCGACGCTGTTCATGACGCTGCTCGCGGCCTTCCAGGTGCTGCTCCACCGCTACAACGGCCAGGAGGACATCGCGGTGGGCTCGCCCATTGCCGGGCGCGGACGCACCGAGCTGGAGGGGCTGATCGGCTTCTTCGTCAATACCCTGGTGCTGCGCTCGGATCTCTCGGGCAACCCGCGGTTTCGCGACCTGCTGGGTCGGGTGCGCGAGAGCGCGCTGGGCGCCTACACCCATCAGGATCTGCCCTTCGAGAAGCTGGTCGAGGAGCTTGCCCCCGCCCGCGACATGAGCCGCAATCCGCTGTTCCAGGTGCTGTTCGTGCTGCAGAACGCCCCGAGCGCAGCGTTCGCGCTCGAGGGCGTCGAGGTGAGCCGCCTGCCGCTCGAAGGGCACAGCGCCAAGTTCGATCTCTCCTTGTCGGTGCGCGAGTCGGCCGTGGGGTTGCACGCGAGCTGGGAATACACGAGCGACCTGTTCAATGCCTCCACCATCGAGCGCATGGCGCGGCACTTCGAGCGGCTGCTCGAGGCCATCGTGGCCGATCCGGAGCAATGCATCGGCCAACTGCCGCTGCTCAACGCGGCCGAGCGCCACCAACTGCTCGTGGAATGGAACGACACGGCGGCCGACTATCCCGGGGATCGCTGCATTCACCAGCTCTTCGAAGAGCAGGCCGCGCGGACACCCGAGGCGGCGGCGGTGGAGGGCGGCGGGCGACGGGTGAGTTACCGCGAGATCGACGAACGTGCGGAGCGGCTGGCGGAGCGATTGCGCGCAGAGGGTATGCGTTCGGGTTCTCTCGTTGCGATTTGTCTTGAGCGCTCGATTGAGATGGTGGTTGCGTTCTTGGCGGTGTGGAAGGCGAAGGGCGCGTATGTGCCGATTGATCCGGGGTATCCAGCCGAGCGCGTACGCTTCATGCTGGAGGATACGCAGGCGCTGGTG
>PLYG01000094.1 GCA_003153335.1 Betaproteobacteria bacterium
GAAGGCGCCGCCGGCGCCCATGCCGCCGGCCTCGGTCGGCGTGAACACCCCGCCGTAAATACCCCCGAGAATGATCACCGGCATCAGCAGTGCCAGCGCGGCGCGGCGCGTGGCCGTCAGGATCGGCAACTTGCCCTCGCGATCGCCCTTGCCATAGCCCTTCCAGCGGGCGTAGATGATCACGAACACCATCAGCACGATGCCGATCAAGAGCCCCGGACCGAACCCCGAAATGAACAGCTCGCCGATCGAGACTTCGGCCGAAACACCGTACAGTATCATCGGGATCGACGGCGGAATGATGACGCCGAGTTCGGCCGACGTGGCCTGGAGCGCAGCGGCGAAATTGGTTGGGTAACCATGCTTGATCAGCGCCGGAATCAGGATCACGCCAATGGCGAACGTGGTCGCGACGCTGGAGCCGGAAACCGCGGCGAAGATCATGCATGTCAGCACGCAGGTCGCGGCGAGCCCGCCCTGGATGCCGCCGACGATAGCTTTCGCGAAATCGACGAGCCGGACCGATATGCCGCCCGATTCCATCAGATTGCCGGCCAGAATGAAAAACGGAATTGCGGCCAGCGGAAACTTGTTGATCGCGCCGAACATCTCCTTGACGATCGCGAGCAGATTGAGCTTCGCCTGCAAGGCGCCGACCAGGCTCGCGAGCCCGATCGACACCGCCACCGAGATGCTGAGCGCGAAGCACAGGATCATCGTCAGGAACATCGTCGTGGGCATGCGGAGTCCTGGAAACGGGTGGCGAGTGGACAGTGAGCGGGCGGAGAAAACCGGTGCTACTGCGCGGTCTCGAGTTCGTGCCGGCGCGGGTCAAGCAAACAGCCGATGATGCCGAGCACGCAGAAGAGTCCGCCGACAGGCAGCGCCATGTATGCCCAGGTCATCGATAACGATTCGAGGCCGCTGATCGTCTGGAAGCGCGCGCGGTACGCGTAGTCGAATCCGTAGAAGATGATGACAGCCACCAGGATCAGCGCCGTGATCGCGACCAGCCAGTCGAGTGCGCGCTTCATGCGCGGGCCGCCCTTGCGGTAGGCCAGATCGACACAGACCATCGCCCCCTGACGAAAGGCCGACGGCACGCCCATGAACACCATCCAGATCAGCGTGAAGCGGATCAGCACTTCCGACCACTCGGCCGGTTGCTGAAACACGAAGCGGGCGAAAATCTGGTAGAGCCCGAGGGACGCGGCGGCGACCAGCATTGCGCACGCGAATGCCAGCGAAATCGCCGTGGTCCATCGTTCCAGCGCGAGAAAGCTCTGCCGCATGGCTCCTCCAGATTCGTCGGGGCGCAAGCTACGCCTCGCCTTGAGATGCGGCGCCGGCCCCGGGTTTCGTGACGCCTGACGCCGGGCTGCGAACCCGGAGGACGCGTTACTTGTAATTGCGGATCTTGTCGATGTTTTCCTGGCCGAACTTCTTGCCGAATTCGGCGAACGTGGGCCCAAGCGCCGCCTGGAATTTCGCCTTGTCGATATTCTCGACGATGATCATCCCTTTCGCCTTGAGGTCGGCGACGGCCTTGTGCTCGTCGTCGTCGATCCGCGCGCGATTGGCCTTGACCGCTTCTTTCGCGGCGTCGAGAAACGCCTGCTTGTCGGGGGCCGAGAGCTTGTCCCACTGCGCCTTGCTCATCAGGATCAGCGCCGGCGAGTAGACGTGGCCGGTCAGGGTCATGTATTTCTGCACCTGATCCAACTTGGCCGATGAGATGACGGACAGCGGATTTTCCTGGCCGTCGACGGTTCCCTGTTGCAGCGCGGTGAACACTTCGGTGAACGCCATGGGTGTCGGAATGATCCCGAACGCCTTGTACGCCTGCATGTGGACCGGATTTTCCATCGTCCGCATCTTCAGGCCCTTGAGGTCCTCGGGTGTGACGATCTGGCGCTTGCTGTTGGTCATGTGACGGAAGCCATTTTCGCCCCACGCGAGCGCCACCAGCCCTTTGGCCGGAAACTTCTGCAGCATGTCCTGGCCGATCGGACCATCGAGCGTCGCGCGAGCCTGCGCATAATCCTTGAACAGGAATGGAATATCGAGGATTGCGACCTCGGGCACGAAGTTCGGCACCGGTCCCGTCGATGTCATCGTCAGATCGAGTGTGCCGAGCTGCAATGCCTCGATCGATTCGCGTTCGGCGCCCAATGCGCCCGAATAGAAATTCTGGACCTTGTAGCGGCCATTGGTGCGCTTTTCGACTTCACGTGCGAAGACATCCACCGCGGCACCGTAATGCGAGTTCTGGCTGACCGAAATGTTCATTTTCAGCGGCGTTTGCGCCGTCGCGGGCGCGACGGGCAGGGCGAGCACTACGCCGGTCGCTACTGCCAACGCGCAAAAGAGACGGGGGGTTTGCATGGTGTTCTCCTCGTACAACGGCGGGCGCTTTGAATGTTTGAATACGCGGGCCCGAAGCGGCGGATTCAAAGAAAGGACAGTCCCGCTGTATGGCGATTTGTCGCCAGCATCCGCTGCCGCGTCGCGATCGCGGCGGCATCCCCCCGGCGCGATTCTCCTCTGGCCGCCGATGCCCGTCAATCCCGCTTTGGCAAGACCAAGGCGTACCAATGCGCGTCAGAAGGTTCACGCGCGTCGCGGACTCGAGAGGATCGCCGGCTAAATCAGGCTCGCCAACCGCTGCTGGAAGCCAGTCGGTGCAGCGCTTCGCGATCAACTTCGATCCCGAGTCCTGGCCGATCGTCGATCTCTACCCAACCGTTGCGTTGTTGCACCGGGTGATCGACCAAGGCGCTGCGGAACGGATGATCCGAGGAATCGTATTCGAGCACCGGCTCCGTGGCGAACAGCGACGGGTTCGCCAAGGGCAGGCTCGCGATGAGGTGTAGTGATGCGCGCTGCGCGATGGCGGCGCCCCAGACGTGCGGATTGACCTGGATCCCATGGGCAAGACAGATCGCGGCAATGTGGCGGCACGCCGTAAAACCACCTGCGGCGGCGATGTCGGGCTGAGCGATGTCGATCGCCCGCGCCGCGGCGAGGCGAGCGAACCCGAACGCCGTGTAGTCGCATTCGCCGCCGGCGATCGGGATCGTCAGCGCCCGCCGCACGTTGCAATAGCCGTCGATGTTTTCCGGTACCACCGGCTCTTCGTACCAGCGCAGGTGCAGTGGTTCGAGCGCACGTCCGAGACGAATGGCATCCGCTTCTCCGTAGGCATGGTTGGTATCGATCATCAGCGTGACATCGCGGCCTTGCAACGCTTGATCGATCGCTTGCATCACCGCAAGGTCATCGTCGATGCCGAACCCGAGCTTGACCTTCATCAGCGACAGCCCGGATTCGTGATGCCGGACGGCTTCCTCGGCCAGCCGCGCCGCCTCGCCCTGGCCATGGATCCGGTAGAAGCCGGTGGCATAGGCCTTCACGCGCGTCCGGAATGCGCCCCCGAGCAAGCGCCACACCGGCTCCCCGCGCGCCTTGCCGCAAAGATCCCAGAGTGCGATGTCGACGGCACTGATGCCGCCGATCACCGCCCCCTTTTGACCGAAGTCCCGGGTGCGGTTGTACATCGCGTGCCACAACACTTCGGGCTCGCGCGGATCGGCCCCGATGAGCAGCGGTGCTAGCGCGGAGCCTATCGTTGCCGCGGCGATCTCGGGCGGCTGCATGCCCACGCACAACGCCTCACCCCATCCCGACAGTCCAGCGTCGGTGACCACCTCCACGATCGTTGCCGCGCGTTGCCGCACCCAGCCCTGCGAGAATGCGAACGGCGTCTGCAGCGGGGACTTGAGGACGTAGGTATTGACGGCGGTGATCTTCACAGGGACTCTCAAATTCAAGTGGATGATCGCCTATACTAGACCAGTCCTAGACCAGTCGCGATCATCTTTGTTGTGCCCGCCGCAAGAACGCCAACCCGATAACCTGTCCGGCTCGTACGGCTGCACGGCCGATTCTTATCTGAACGATATCCGGGCGCTGCTCGACCCATTCTACTTTTTCTTGGCGACCATCGTCCCGCGGCACGCCTTCGCCCCGCACAGGCAGCGGTAGCGCGCCTTGAGTTCGGGCGTATGCCGCTCCTGGAACACGAAGCCGTAGTCGTAGACCAGTTCATCGCCGGGCTTGATGGTGCGAATCGATTCGATGAATATCCGGTCGCCTTCGCCCACCGCCTGGCAGTTCGGTGCGCAACTGTGATTGATCCAGCGTGCGGCATTACCGCCGACCGCGGCGTCGATCACTTTCTTGCCGTCGATATCGAACAGGAACGTGTGGTAGCCGTTGGACCCGTCATCCGCATACCGGTGGTCCGCGACCTTCCAGGTGATGATTTCGCCGGTGTATTCGATTAGGCGCGTGCCCTTGGAAATCTGCTCGGTGGCAAACACGCCGCGACCATGGATTCTGGAGTTACGCACGGCAATCGGTCGCTTCCGTCTCTTGGTCTTTTCGGGTTCGGTTGGCATGAAGATTCGTGGGGGTCTGGTTGCTCGGAAAATCGGATTGTGAAGCGTCCCTGCGTCACTCTGTCGCAGGGGTCTTTGCCGGGGCGGCGTCCGCGCTTTGCTTCAACATCGCGCGCAGCGACTTGAGCCGGTCCTGCCCCTCCTGCCGTTCGGTCTCCGGGTTGTCCGACTTGGCGGCACCGGAGTAGCGCACGTCGTCCTGCTCCAGTTCCGCGATGAAGCGCGAGGGTTCGCACACCTGCCATTCGCGGGCGCGCTTCCTTTTCCGGCAATGCGTAATGGTAAGCGACAACTGGGCGCGCGTGATGCCTACATACATCAGCCGGCGCTCTTCCTCGATCTGGCCGTTGCCGACGCTCTCCCGGTGCGGCAGCAGGCCCTCCTCGACCCCGACCAGAAACACATGCGGGAACTCCAGGCCCTTGGCCGCGTGCAGCGTCGAGAGCCTGATCGAATCGGCGCTCTGGCCCTGCTCATCGAGCATCGAAATCAGCGCCAGCGTCTGCGCGAGTTCGAGCAACGTCTTCTTGTCCGCCTCCCCCTTGCGCGCGAGCCAGCCGGTGAAATCGCGCACCGTGCTCCAGCGGTCTGTCGCCTGCTTGGGGTCGAACTGATCGAACAAATACGCTTCGTAGCCGATATCCTTGACCAGTTCATCGAGCAGGCGGCCGACTGGCTCGCGATCGGCGCGATAGCGCAGCCGGTTGATGTAGTCGCAGAAAGTCGTCAATGCCGTACCCTGGCGTTCGGCCAGTGTTTCGTGCATCCCCGACGCGTACACCGCGCCGAACAGGCTGCTGTGCTTTGAGGCGGCCAGCCCGCCCAGCTTTTCCAGCGTGGTCGCGCCGATCCCGCGTTTCGGCGTGGTCGCTGCGCGAATGAAGGCCGGATCATCATCCTCGTTGATCAGCAGCCGGAAGTAGGCGAGCAGGTCCTTGACCTCGGCGCGCTCGAACAGTGATATGCCCCCGGACACGGTGTACGGAATGTTCTGCGCGCGCAGTGCCTGCTCGAAAACTCTCGCCTGGTGATTGCCCCGGTAGAGAATCGCGTAGTCGGCGTATTGGGTGCGCTTTTCGAACTTGTGCGCCTGGATCTTGCGGATCACCAGTTCGGCTTCCTGCGCCTCGTCCGGCGCCGCGATCACGGTCAGCGTGTCGCCCAGCCCGTGCTCGCTCCACAGCTTTTTTTCGAACAGTTTGGGATTGTTGGCGATCACCCGGTTAGCGGAGCGCAGGATGCGCACGCTGGAGCGGTAGTTCTGCTCCAGCATGATGACCTTGAGTTGCGGGTAGTCGGTGATCAGGCGGGCGAGGTTTTCCACCGAGGCGCCCCGCCAGGCGTAGATCGCCTGATCGTCGTCACCCACCGCGGTGAACGCGGCGCGCGCGCCCTCGCCTACGCCGGCCAGCAGTTGCACCAGCCGGTACTGCGCCAGATTCGTGTCCTGGTATTCGTCGATCAGCAGGTAGCGGATGCGGTCCTGCCACACGGCGAGACGCTCGGATTTGGCTTCGAATACGCGCACGGGCAACACCAGCAAGTCATCGAAATCGACTGCCTGATAGGCGGCGAGCGACAGCGCGTAGGCCTCGTACACTTTCGACCACTGCAGTTCCTGATCGGTCTCCGCCGCCTTGGCGGCCTCAGCCGGACCCAGCAGCGCATTTTTCCATTTGCTGATCTGCCATTGCGCACGCCGCGCTTCCCCGCGATCGGTGCTCTTGACGATATCGGCCAGCATCTGCTCCACATCGCCGGAATCGAAAATCGAGAAGTTGGGCTTCAGCCCCAGATGTTTCGCTTCGGCGCGGACAATGCGGTGGCCGAGCGAATGGAAAGTGCAGACGGTCAAACCTTCGCTGTCGCCGTTGGAGAGCAGCTTATCCGCGCGCGCCTTCATTTCCTTCGCCGCGCGATTGGTGAAGGTGATCGCGGCGATGTGTTTGGCAGGGATGCCCGAGGCGATCAGATGCGCGATCTTGGCGGTGATCACGCGGGTCTTGCCGCTGCCGGCGCCGGCCAGCACCAGCAACGGGCCATCGAGATACCGCACTGCGGCGCGTTGTTCGGGATTCAGCGTAAAAGACATGGATTGGAGATTGGACCGAATGCCACTACGTTAAGACACGACACCGTAGGATGGGTCGAGCGAAGCGATACCCATCATCTCGTTCGAAGAGCGTATTTCCGGTCTCGTCCCGACGCCAATTCGTGGCGTTCGACAAAGCCGGGCGGGGCCGGCGCGGAAGGACGTAAAATGCAAGTGCGATCTTATCATGTGCGGCGCATGAACCGAGTCATTGCGGGCGATCCGGAGTCTATGCTCGCCGCGCAACCAACATCTAATCGGACAACCAAAGGCAACTCATCCATTCATGGCCACCTACGCCATCGGCGACATCCAGGGCTGTTACGACGAATTCCGTGAACTGTTGGACTTGATCGGATTCGATGCGATTCGAGACCGGCTGTGGCTGGTCGGCGATCTGGTCAATCGCGGCCCGGGCTCGTTGGACGTGTTGCGCTTTGTCAAAGGCCTGGGCGATTCCGCGGTGACCGTGCTGGGCAACCATGACTTTCATCTGCTGCGCATCGCCGCGGGGTACGGCCGCGAACACCGCAGCGACACGCTCGGCGCGATCCTCGCGGCACCCGATCGCGAAGAGTTGGTCGACTGGCTGGCGCAGAGGCCGCTGGTGCATCGCGAAGGCAAGTGGCTGATGGTGCACGCAGGCCTGATCCCGTCCTGGAGCGCGGATCGGGCGGAAGCGCTGGCGCGCGAAGTTGAACCGGTGCTCGCAGGCGAACAGCGGCGCGCGTTTCTTGAGCGCCTGTAAGGCGACGAACCCAATCCATGGGACGATGCGCTCGAAGGATTCGATCGCTGGCGCGTGATCGTCAACGTCTTCGCGCGGCTGCGCTTTTGCGACGCGACGGGCAAGATGGAGTTCAGGGAAAAGCGCGGCGCCGCGTTCGCGCCCAAAGGTTTCCAGCCGTGGTTTGCACAGCCCGGCCGCGCGAGCGCCGATCACAATGTTATCTGTGGTCACTGGTCTACGCATGAACTCATGCTTGGGCCCAACGTGCTGATGCTCGACAGCGGTTGCCTCTGGGGCGGCACGCTCACGGCGATCCGGCTGGAAGACCGCAGGGTGTTCCAGGTTCCTTCCCGTCTTCCGGTAACTCCGAAGCCGTTTGGATAGAACAGTGCGCTTCACATTCCGGCTAACATGTGACCACGCGGAAACAGCAAGTCCGGGCCCACACCGGCCGCACGTAGCACTCCATAAGGAGGACTTCATGAAAACTCGAAGTGCATTGCAGTCGGGCATCGCTGCCTTGGTGTTGGCCGCCGCAACGATCCTTGCCTCAGCCGCGCTTTCCGCCCCGCAACGTCCAGCCGCGACGGTCAGGATCGGGAGTACCGATATCGGCGGCGTCGTCACCGGACCGAAAGGCCCGGAAGCCGGAGTCTGGGTGATCGCGGAAACCAATGAGCTGCCCACCAAATTCGCCAGGATCGTCGTCACCGACGAGCGAGGCCGCTACCTGATCCCCGACCTGCCGGCGGCGAACTACAGCGTCTGGGTGCGCGGATACGGGCTGGTCGATTCGCCGAAGCTGCGGGCGAAGCCCGGGCAACTTCTCGATCATGCGGCGGTGCCGGCGCCCAGCGCGGCAGCGGCGGCGCACTATTATCCTGCGATCTACTGGTACGCGATGATGAAGATTCCGCCGGCGAGCGCGTTCGGTGGCAAGAGCGGCATCCCGGAAAAAATGACGCAGAACGATTGGCTCAAGCAGATGAAGAACATCGGCTGCATCGGCTGTCACCAGTTGGGCCAGGAGTCTACACGCATGATCCCGGCGCAGTTCGGGTCGTTCGATTCGGGCAGAAATGCCTGGATTCGCCGAATTCAGTCCGGCCAGTCTGGCGAGCAGATGACCCTTCAGCTCGCCGGCGCTTTCGGCGGTGTGCCGTACGACTACCTCGGCGACTGGACGGACCGCATCGCGAAGGGCGAACACCCCAAGGCCAGGCCGCCGCGGCCGCAGGGCGTCGAGCGTAACATCGTCATTACCTCGTGGGAATGGCACAACGACAAGCAGTATCTGCACGATCTGATCGCCTCGGACCGGCGCCATCCGACCGTCAATGCCTACGGCCGGCTCTACGGCTCACCCGAATACAGCACCGACCTGATGCCGATTCTCGATCCGAAGACGAACGCGGTGACCACGTTCCGGATGCCGGTGCGCGATACCGACATGCCCGAATCGCTCGGGCCTGGACACGCCGCCAGCGTCAAGCCGCTGCAGCCTTCGGCCTACTGGGGCGAGGAGAAGACCTGGGACACCCGGGCCAACAACCACAACGCGATGTTCGATAGCCAAGGCAGGGTGTGGCTGTCGGCAACCGTGCGCGGCATGGACAATCCTGCATTCTGCAAGCAAGGCTCGGAGCATCCGTCAGCGAAGGCGTTCCCGCTGGAGCGGTCGACGCGCCAGGTGGCGATGCTCGACCCACGGACGATGAAGTACACGTTCGTCGATACGTGCTTCGGGACCCATCACCCGCAGTTCGGCTATGACGCCAACGACACGCTGTGGTTGAGCGGCACGGGGCCGGTGGCGGGGTGGGTCAACACCAAAGTATTCGACGAGACCGGCGACGCGGCGAAGGCGCAGGGCTGGTCGCCGTTCATTCTGGACACCAACGGCAACGGCCGCCGCGACGACTACGTCGAGCCCAACCAGCCGCTCGACCCGGCAAAGGATAAGCGGATCGTTCCGGGTTCCGGACCCTACGCGGTGATGCCGAGCCCGGTCGACGGCTCGATCTGGTACACGGTAGGCGTCTTCGGCGGCACGCCGGCGGTGTTGCGTTTCGTGCCGGAGACGGGACTCTCGGAAATCTACAACGTGCCCGCGCCCGCGTTTGGCATTCGCGGCGGCGACATCGACAAGAACGGCGTGGTCTGGGCGTCGCTCTCGAGCGGCCACCTGGGCAGCTTCGACCGGACGAAGTGCAAGGGCCCGCTCAATGGTCCGCACGCGACCGGCAATCATTGCCCCGAGGGCTGGTCGTTCTACCAGTACCCGGGTCCGGGCTTCGAAGGGCTGGGCAACAACAGCGCCGAGTCGAGCTACTACACCTGGGTCGATCAGCACAACACTTCGGGGCTGGGCGAGAACATCCCGATGTCGACCGCCAATCTGGGTGACGGCTTTGTCGCGCTCAAGGACGGCAAGATGGTCACCATTCGCATTCCGTATCCGATGGGCTTCTACGCCAAGGGTTTTGATGGGCGCATTGACGACCCGAACGCGGGCTGGAAGGGCCGCGGCCTCTGGAGCACGAGCGGCGACCGCACGCCGTGGTTGATGGAGGGCGGCAAAGGAGCCAAGCCGCGGGCGGTGCATATCCAGTTCCGGCCGGGGCCGCTGGCGAACTAAGGAGGACGGTGGTAGCGGCCCCTACTCCGGCCAGTCGGTCGACTTCACCGGTTACGCACCCGAGAAGCTCCCCCACGCCATCGACCGCTGTGCATTCGAAGCCAAGCGACACTGCGCGATACTCGACGCGCGGCGGCATATGTTCCCGCACTCGGCGCAGGCGGCGGCGTAGGGACGGCCAGGCCGCGCGTCAATTGCGCGCGGAGGTCGTTGCAGACCTTAAGTTCCATTCCTCCGCCCGCTCCGCGCCGACCGTGTGATTGAAGAGCCGTTTCGGGCCGGAAGCGTCGGCGACCGGCCGTTTTTCGGAAAATAACGATTGGCCGTCCTTGTGGCCAAACCTTGCGCTGGAATATGGATGCCCTCAACGGCACCAGTGTGCCAGACAGTGGTCGATCGGAATCACTAATGGCCGGTGATGAGCATGGAGCTGCCTTTGTACGCGACAGCCAATGGATGACAGGATGCGACCCTACCGTGAGCAGTCCGTTCTTGGCGTGCGTCCTTAACCCACGTCAACTCCCTACGCGGCGCTTAACTGTCCTCTGCGGTATTTCCCTTCGGCAATTTTGGGTTTGGGCCGCCGCACCTCGGATTTGAGTGTCTACCTCAAGCTTCCAGCGGACGGAGACAGGCGATCATTTCATTCCACGCCTCGATGGCTTCGGCGATGGCAGCGGCTTCGTCCTTGCCCACCGCGGGAATCGCGGGACCGAGCTGCCCGCAGACCGGACAGGCCATTCGGTAGAAGATTTCGTCACTCCCATCTGCGGTGCGGCGGGTGCCGCGAACTACATCGGCTTCGGCGCCACAGGTGCAATGTCTTTTTCTCATGATTCAGAATAGGTGCTGTGCGGGCGAATAAAGTGGAAGAGTGTAGTGTACGGAATCGGGTTCATCAAGTGTGAAGCTCGTGCCGTACACACTCCGCAAGGGCAGAGCGGTACGGGCTGTTAGCCTTAGCACTGAAGATTGAACGTCAGCACCTGGCCGCTCGGAGACCATCACAATCCAAGCCTACCCACGTCGCTGGCGACAGCAACGCTTCTGACACCGGTCGATCGAGAAAACGAACGGCCGGTGATTTGCGGAGAGCCGCCGCTGTGCTCAACAGTCGATGAAAGTCGCTTCACGACCCCAACCGGACGTACAGACTCTTGGATAGCGGACGTTCAACGTTCGAGGTGGGCCGCAGGCATAGTTTTCCGCGGGACATATGCTCGACCGATGGGCTATGCCCCATCTTCAGACTAATGCTTCGGCGTCGGGCGCTACCTCGATTTTTACAACGACGCCTACCGCACACTGCGTTTGGCGACCAAACCCGGACCAGGCACACTTCACCAAACAGACCTTACCGAAAGCAGTGTTATTTAGATCCGGGTACTTCAGAGGCGTCCCGCCCGTGGTGAAACCCCACCGCAGAGAAATCACTTGCGAAATGCGGAACGCTGTCTTAACTAACCGAGTCTGCTCTGTAGCAACGTGACGTGGCTCTGGTTAATCGCGCCTGGATTCATTGTTGTTTTACTCCCTGCGTTTTCATTGCTTCGAGCCCGTTGAGATCGATCATCCCCAGCGCTGACTTGATTGTCTCCATCTTCACGCCATTGCCGCTGACTTCCACTTCGAAGCGCCCGCCGAGCTGAATCTTGAGATCGCCCTGTTGGGAACGGCGGTCGTAGGATTCGTGAATCTGCCGCCCGTTGGACCGTGTCGTCTTCTCATAGCCGGTGTCGGTCTCCTTCTCGAGCTCCGGCTCCAGCGCGGCACCTATCCCGGCAAGCGACGTCAACGTACCAAGATCGGAAATCTTGACCTGCACGCGGCCGTTTGCGCCATCCCGATACTCGGCTTCCGCGGTAGAAACCTGAATACCCATCATTTCATTGCGCTCGCCCGAGGCATTGGTCCGCTGCATTTCGGGCAACGAGTCGGGCAGCATCTTTTTCAGGACCCGAAAGTCGACCGGCTCGACGGTTTTGCCGCCGCTCAATGCACTGCCAAGCGCGCCCATTGCGCCCACGGCTGCGGCGAGTTCGTTCGATGAAGGGGATACGCTCTTGGCGTTGCCCGTGTCAGGCGCCGTCTGCTGCTTTGCCTGAGCCGCTTGCTGTTCCATTTGACGCCCGAGTTCGGCCATCTTTCCAACGGCAGCTCCGATCGCGGCCTTCCCGCTAGCGTCTTGCCCAAGCAAACCACCTACCAGCGCACCCGCCGCGGCTGCGCCTGCCCTTTCCGAAGCGGCCCGTTGTTCAATGGCGCTGCCGCGCATGCCCATCAGCGATAAGCCGCCGATTCCTGCCATGGCTCCGCTGACTATGCTGACCACAATGCCAAGAACGATTGCGCAAATCACCACGACGGCGGTGTACCCTACTGCCTTTTCCTTGGGCGATTTCATCAAAATCGGCAGACCGAGATAGAGCAGATACAACCCGTATAGCGCCGCGATCAGTACCAACATCGACAGCATGGGGAACAAGTAGAGTATTCCGGCGAGCCAGGCCGGCGTGTAGGCGTAGGCCGCAACCTGCAATGCCCGGGCTTGATTCTTTTCCCCGGAAAACGTGGGGGCGAGCGCATTGATGATCAGTCCCAGCACAAATACGCCCACCAACGCCAGTACGAAGGCGACGATCGCGTACATCAAGCTGCTTGCGAGCGGCGTTCGAATCGTTCCCATAAACGGTATGGAAATACCGACAAGCGACATGCCGATCATTGACGCAATCGGCCCAATCGCCGCCAACGGCACAACGTAGCCGGTAAAAAGTTTCGCCGTCGATGTCGATTCCGTAGCGATGACCGGCCATTCGGCGCGTGGCTTGAGCAGAATGTTCCTGGCTCGCTCGATCAGTCCAGGAAATTGCCTCTTCATGTCGTCCCACGCGGCCGCACCTCCTGTCGCGGCGGGCGAGACAGAAGGAGGGGGGACATCCGGCGCCGCGCTTGTTGCGTCCACCTTGGCGCCGCAAGCGGCGCAAAAGCGAGCGCCTTCCGCAAGCAATTTATTACATGCAGAACAATTCATTTTTCCGGTTCTCCCCAACAGCGTGGCGATGAAACTTAATGGTTCGGTGATGCGCGATGCTGAATTTCATGGATGTACCGATCAGGAGATACTTACGCCCTATGTTTTGCCCGGAAACCTGATGCCGGCGTGCTTCATCTCCTTCGTCATTATGCCCGAAGAATCCGGCGTCGTTAGGTATCTCGCGCACGCAATCTTTTCGCTAGCAAGCGCTACAATCCACCAATGTGTGGCCGACTCGTTTCACCGGGACAGCAGGCCGCCGAGCGACGAACCGATGGGCAGGCAATCTACGTCGGCTTGGTTGCTGAGAGCGGACCGATGATGCCAATTTCATCCAAGGGCCGTTGGCGACCCTAAGCTGTCGGCAACGGTCCTCCGAACCGGTCATAGAAATCGACTCAAGCCGCCATTCAAGTAGCGGCAACGACGCGCCAGCGCTGTGGCAGACCGCCGGCGCCGAGCGCGAGTTGACCGCCGATCCGGCGCTACTGCCCACCCCAGCCTTCGAGTTCGACCAGCGCCTCACTTGGTAGCCACGACCATCGACGCTTGTCTCTGCGCGACGCCGGGCGGGCTCGCGCCCGCCGCCGTCATGCGCGCGGCACACGCGCGCCGGTGTAATTGCGTTATATTCGTGCGGCGCAGGCCATTGCCGTGCACAATCGACGCTTGATTCGCACCACCGTGCCCGACCACAATCAGGCGCGTGCGGTTTAATTGCCTATCCGTTGGTGGATCGGCAGCCACAAATCCGACGATCGCGTGCAGCGCGGAGGGCGCCACCGGGTTGCCGCAGTGCAATACCGCCCGACCGCCGAGCGCTTTCGCAACCGAGACGGCCGCGGCGAGCGCCTGGCGACGGTCGTGGCGGTCGGAAACGATGCGGATCTTCAGGCGACACCTTCGGGGATGTTGTACCCGATGCCGTACCAAGTTCCTTTTATTGCTGCATGCTCTTCTTTTGTGTGCGCTGCTCCCTATTGGTCTAGAATCAGGGCAATAAGAAGAAGGGGATCATGATGTTCACCAGCAATCCGTTTGCCGAGCTTTCGGCGTCCATACCGCCCGCCGTCATGCAGACCTATGTAGTCATCATGATCGTTCTAGTTGCTGCTGGGACGATGTTCGATATCGTGCATAAGGGAAGCGCCAGGTATTTTTTCGATAATTGGCGCAAATCGAAAGCCGAAGGGTCGCAGCAACTTGGTGGCGGCGAAGTGGTGTCGCTCGCCATCCGGACCGGCCTTGTGGACGTCCTGGCATCCGGGGAATTCTGCAGCGCGCGCCGCCGGGTCGCCCATCTGCTGACGATGTACGGGTTCGTGATCTACGTGATCACCACCGCCGTCATGGTGTTCGGCTACCCGACACCTGCGACTCCGACACCCGCGATGCTGCCGCTTCTTTGGTGGGTCGGCGGCTTGATGGTTTGCCTGGGCGGATACTGGTTCTGGTTCTTCATACGGGTCGATGTCGCCGCCGAAGGACAGTCACCACTGCGCATCATGCGCGCGGATCTGTTCGTCCTCTCGCTTCTGAGCAGCGTGACGCTGGGCCTGATCTGGGCCTACCTGCAAGCGAGGGCGAGTTCCGGGGCCAACGTGTTATTCGGCTTGTACATCATCGCCACGACGGCACTGTTCGCAGGGATACCGTGGTCCAAGTTCGCTCACATGTTTTTCAAGCCCGCGGCGGCGTTCGAGAAAAGGGTTTCCAACGCGAACGGCTCCAGGAGCAACCTGCCCACCCCCTCCGACAAGCCGGAGCAGTTCGGCAGTGCTCGCGAACAGCCCCGGCACTACTGATCAGCTGACAATCGATTTTCACTTCTGGGGACCAGGACCGCCATGCCAACCTTCGTTTACATGACCCGGTGCGATGGGTGCGGGCATTGCGTCGATATTTGCCCGTCCGACATCATGCACATCGATAAGATCACTCGGCGGGCCTACAACATCGAGCCGAACATGTGCTGGGAGTGCTACTCCTGCGTGAAGGCCTGCCCGCAGAACGCCATCGATGTTCGCGGCTATGCCGACTTTGCCCCACTGGGACACAGTGTCCGGGTGCTTCGGGAAGAGGCCAAGGCGACCATTTCGTGGCGGCTAAAGTTCCGGGATGGCCGCGAGAAGAACTTCGAGTCCCCGATCCGGACGACGCCCTGGGGATCGATCAAGGGGCCGGCCGAGTACGATGCGCCCCGCCCGGAGGATTTCACCAAGCAGGAACTCGCACACGAACCGGACGCGCTCAAGATAGGCGGGGGATTGCCCGCGTTGCGTCCGGACCAACTCAAGCAGGGGGTTGTCTGATGGGTCTCTTTGGAGGCAGGAAAACAGTATTCGTTGACGCGGATATCCTCGTCATCGGCGGCGGCATGGCCGGCTGCGGAGCGACCTACGAGTCCCGCTACTGGGGACGCGACCTGAAGATCGTCTGCGTCGAGAAAGCGAACATCGAGCGCAGCGGCGCGGTCGCCCAGGGCCTCTACGCCATCAACTGCTACATGGGCATGCAATGGGGCGAGAACCAGCCCGAGGACCATGTCCGCTATGCCCGCAACGACCTGATGGGCCTGGTGCGCGAAGACCTGTGCTACGACATCGCCCGGCACGTCGATTCCACGGTGCACATGTTCGAGGAATGGGGCTTGCCGATCATGAAGGACCCCAAGACCGGAAGGTACCAGCGCGAAGGCAAGTGGCAGATCATGATCCACGGCGAAAGCTACAAGCCGATCGTTGCTGAAGCGGCGCGCAAGGCCGCGACCGAGGTCTACAACCGGATCATGGTCACCCACCTGCTGATGGACAAGAGCAAGGCCAACCGGGTCGCCGGCGCCGTCGGATTCAATGTCCGGACGGGTGATTCATATGTGTTCCGCGCGAAGGCCGTCATCGTTGGCGCTGGTGGTGCGTCGCACATCTTCAAGCCGCGTTCCGTAGGCGAAGGAATGGGTCGGACCTGGTATGCGCCCTGGAGCAGCGGGTCCGCTTACGCGTTGCCGATCCAGGTCGGCGCCAAGATGACGCAAATGGAAAACCGCATCGTCCTGACCCGTTTCAAGGACGGCTATGGGCCCGTTGGCGCCTACTTCCTCCATCTGAAGACGTACACGCAGAACGGCAATGGCGAGGAGTACGAGTCCAAGTGGTACGAGCACACCAAGGAATTGGTGGGCGACTACATCGACAGGCATCCGGTGCCGACCTGCCTCAGGAACCACGCCTTCATCGAGGAGGTGAAAGCCGGCCGCGGCCCTATCCGAATGGTTACCAAGGAGGCCTTCCAGGATCCCCACAAGGAGACCGTCGGCTGGGAAAACTTCCTGGGCATGACGATCGGGCAAGCGGTAGTCTGGGCGTCGCAGAACATCGACCCTAAGCACATCAACCCCGAGCTGACCACTTCCGAGCCTTATGTCATGGGCTCTCACGCCACGTGCTCCGGCGCGTGGGCGAGCGGACCGGATGACTACGCCCCGGCGGAATATCAGTGGGGATACAACCGCATGATGACGGTCGACGGCCTGTTCGGCGCTGGCGACACCATCGGCGGCACCGCGCACAAATTCTCGTCGGGGTCGTTCACGGAAGGCCGAATCGCAGCCAAGGCGGCTGTCAGGTACGTGAGCGACATGGGAAAAGACCAGCCTCAGGTCAGTGAACAGGAATATCAGGACCTCGAAAAGTTGATCTTCCAGCCA
>PLYG01000533.1 GCA_003153335.1 Betaproteobacteria bacterium
GCGGCCCGCGCGCGGCGGCGCGCCGTAAGCTGGACGATCGCGAAAGCGCGCAACGGTGCGCATGAGCGTCGCATACAAGGTTCCGTAACTCGGTGGATCCATGATTTTTTACCGGCTTGCGTGGATCTCGTGGGTCGTCACGCGGAGGTGACCGTATTTCTTCTGCTCCAGCGCCTCGATATAGGCCTCGATGCGCGTCTGTACGGCGGCATCGGAGACGGCGCGCGAATCGGTGTGATCGCCTTCGAGGATCAGCACCGGGACGCCGCAGCGGCGCTCTACCGCGCGTTGGAGGTCCAGCGCACCCAGGGCATCGGGCTTGCAGCTTCGGTTCGAGTGAATGACCAGGCCGTCTGCCTGGTAGAGCGAAATAAGGCCGCACAACTTATCGATCTTGTGCGCGACGCTTTGATTCATCGTCACCGCGGTCGAATACTCGCGCGCCATCGAGCGCAGCGGATCGGCCGGATCGACCTCACGCACCCAATGATAGAGATAGGTCGCGCCGACGATCGCCGCGCCGTGCTCGCCCAGGCGGCGACTCAGCGAGCCGAGCGCGAACCAGAACGGAATGTTGTCCCAGAAGAGGCGGAAGCGCTCTTCGCCCGCGGCCACATAGCCGCTCGCGACGCGTTCGGAAAGCTCGGCGTACAACGAACGGTAGACGTCCACGGCCGCCTGCGTTCCGCGCAGGCAGACGATCGGGCCCATGTTGACGAGAATATCGGTTGTCGTGATCGGCGATGGCTTGGTCGCGCCGAGTTCGAGGCATTTGCGCCAGTATTCATGCGCTTCGCGAGAGAGCTTCATCACCTCGGTGAAGCGGTCGCGATCGAAAGGACGGCCGGTGATGCGTTCGATGCGGCGGATGCTCTCTTCGAATTGTGCAACGATGTAATCGATCGAATGCGGCGTGATGCTGCCGCTGAAGTTGTACGGCATGTCGACGACGGCGAGTTCGCAGCCGAAATGCCGGGTGAGATCCTCGAACCACTTGGTCACGGTACTGCAGCTCGCGGTCGCGCAGAACACGATGTCGGGCGCCGGCAGCCCGCCCCACGGACTGTGGCCGCCCATGCGCACACCGAGATCGCAGCGCACGTACGAACAAGTTTCCTGCGACAACCCCGCCGCTTCGGCGAGTTCGGACAGCGCGGGACCCAAGCCCTTGGTGCCGCAGGTCGCCGAATGGTTTTCGGGGAACAGCACTTCGACATCCGCCGCGACGAGGATTTCGGTCGGCATGATCACTGTGGACCACGCGACCTTGCGGCCTTGCGCTTTCGCCTCGCGACAGCCGGCGTAATAGTCACGCATCACTTTTTGCGTGAGCGTGGTGGTTTCCAGTTTTTTCGGCGACATTGTGGCTCGCGTGTCACATCAGTATCTCGGCGAAAGCTTCGAGGCGGGTCAATACCGGACCGAAGCCGGTGGGGTCCTCGTCGAAGTCGAGCACAAGGTTGGGAATTCCCCGCTTTTCCATCTCGGCCTTCAGATAACGCAGGTCGAACCATTCCGGTTCGCAGAATTTCGGCACCAGGAAGACGACGCCGCGCGCAGCGCCGCGTTGCCACTGATCGAGGATGAATTCGTGACGATGGATCGTGTCATGATGGCGCGTCGCGAGCGGCGGACCCTGCGTGAAGGCGCGCGCGAGCGCGAGATAAGGATCACCCCCGGTTGCCACGGCCACACCGCCGCACATGCCGAGCAGCAGATCGTCGCCGACGACCGCGAACCCCGCCTCGTCGAACAGCGCGAGGAAGTCCGGATGCGGAAGCTGGCAGGCGAGCCCCGACACGACGACGGGAATCTTGCTGCGACGCGACCGCGCATCGCTCGTGAGTTCGGCGAGAAAGGCATCGAGCAGCGGCAAGTAATCGTCGGCGTGCATCAACGTGCCGGCTTTGAGCACCGCCGCCGCGTGAGCAAGCGGCATGGTGGCTTCGAGCGTTGCACGCCGGCTGCAGAACGCCTGTTGGCTGGCGCGCAGGCGGTTGCAACGATCGATCGCGCAAGCGAGCGCACCGTCGTCGATCGTCACACCAAGCTTCTGCGCCAGAGTCGCTCCGACGCGCCGCAGCTCGGCCGCGAGATAGGCGACCGACGCGTCGCTATCGAGGCGCTCCGGCAGCGTCACCATGTCGACCATGAAACGCTCGCTGAAATTCAGCGCCCAGATGCTGGCGACCAACTTCGCCGAATCGCAGATCGGCGGAAAGAGCACCGCATCGAGCTGGTCGAACGCGCCATGGAGCGCATATTCGGTGGTCGAACGTACGATCGAGCAAGTGAACTGTTGGATGTACGCATTTGCGCGCGATACCGCGATGGAGCCTCCCCACAGACCGGTGGGTAGCGCCCCGCAGGCGTAAATCAGCTCGGTCGGCACATAGGTCGGGAAGTAGCCGACGACGTGCGCCGCGGGGTGGCGTTGCTTCCATTCGCGGAGACACGCGCCCGGATGATCGAGGGCGCGTGCGCAGGCGTCGAGCAGCGCCGTGCGGGCGTCTGGGGTGGTGGCAGTCGCTATCATCGCGGTTCCTCACCGGTATTCAGGTAACGCTGGCGCGCGATCAGCGCGGCCCCAAGCGCACCGATGATCTGCGATTCGTCGCTCACGTTGAGCGTCAAGCCGAGTTCGCGTTCGATCGCATCGCGCATGCCAACATTGCGCGCGACGCCGCCGCTCATCGTGAGTTCTGCTTCGATGCCGACGCGCTTGAGCAGCCCGATGACGCGCTGTGCGATCGCCGCGTGCAGACCGCGGGCGATGTCCTTGATCTCGGCGCCGTCGGCGATGTGCGACACGACCTCCGATTCCCCGAAGACAGTGCAGAAGCTGCTGATCGTCTGCGGTTTCGTCGATTCCCGCGATAGCGGCCCCAAGTCCTCGAGATCGACTTCCAGCGCCCGCGCCATCACTTCAAGGAAGCGCCCGGTGCCGGCAGCGCACTTATCGTTCATCGCGAAATTCGCAACTTCGCCCTTCGCGCCGACGCGGATCGCCTTGGTGTCCTGGCCGCCGATGTCCAGGACCGTGCGTGTACCGGGGAAAAGGTGGACCGCACCGCGCGCGTGACAGGTGATCTCGGTCACCCGCGCATCCGCCGCGACGCGTTTGCGCCCATAGCCGGTGGCGATCGTAAGCGCGATCGACACCGGATCGACGCCTCCGCTCTCGAGCGCCGCACGCAGTGCCGCCTCACCTGCCTGTGCGACACGCGCGCCAGTCGGCACGACGGCCTTGGCGACGATGTCCATCGCGTCGTTGACGATCACGCACTTGATCGCGAGCGAGCCGATGTCGACGCCGGCAAAATGGCTCATGACTTCGCCTTCATCGTCGCCTTTCCGTTCGCTTTCGGCCTTACATTCGCTGCGGGCGAAGCGGCAGCGGCTGGCGACAGCGCCTTTCGCACACTCGCCGCCGCTTCGCGCACGTGCGCGTGCGAGAGTTTCACTGCTCGCTCACTGTCGCCGCCGACAATCGCCGCGAAGATTGCCCGATGTTCTTCCCAGAAGCGATGATGCGCGCGTCCCGACAGCAGCACCGCCTGCATAACGCGCCGCAGATGATCGGAATGCAGATTAAAAAGGTCGGCCATGAACCGATTACCGGAGAGCCGATAGATGAAACGATGAAACGTCATGTCGGCTTTGATCAGTGCGTCTGTCGATCCCGACGCGAGCGCATCGTCGCCTGCCTTCAGGAGTTGCTTGCCTTCGTCACGCGTAGCAGCGTCGATGGGCTGCGACACCGCGAGCCGCGCCGCCAGCGGATCGAGCGCGTCGCGAATCGCGTAGATGTCATGCACGATGACCGGATCGATCGGCGCAACGCGCACGCCGCGCCGGCCGGTATCGATGACAAAACCCTGCGCCTTCAGTAGCAGCAGCGCCTGATTCACCGGCATGCGGGAAACATTGAGCCGCTCCGCGATCCGATCCTGCGTGAGCCGCTCGTTGGGGCTCAACGCGCCGTCGCAGATCGCATTTCGGATGCGCGCGAGCGTTTCCTCGAACAGGCTGGTTGCGTCAACGTGGGTGAGCTTGCTGACCATATTTCGTATACGGAATACAGTATGCTGATATTGGACCCCGCCGGCGCTACTGTCAAGGCCGGCCTTAGCCGACCGGTCAACGCATCGGCATATGCAACCCGGACAGCCCCACGCATCGCAATCCTTTCCTGGCCGGCGCCACGCGGCGCTGCCGGACTGACCCGCGCGCGCCGCCTCGACGGAATTGTCCCGTTGAGGCAAAGTAATGCCCTCGAAGGTATTGGGCCTACAATGTCGGCTGCGCACGAGCATCGAAATGAGGGAGTCCATCATGCGGGTTTCTACGAAACGAATTGCCGCGCTTGCGGCACTTGCAGTGGCTGCGCCCCTGTGGGGGATGCTCGCAGAAATCGCCTCCGCGGCCGATCTCCCCAGTTACAAGCCCCCTTCCCGCGGCGCGCCTTCGAGCCGCATCGGCGGCGGCACGCGGGGCCTCATTCCGCCGCGGCAGATCTGGGCGCTTGCGCCCGACCACACCGGACTCACGACGCGCGAACAGCCGAGCCTGTACTGGTATGTGGCAAAGCCGGTGACGTCGTACCTGGAACTCACGGCGATGAACGACCCGGCTGCAAAGCCGTTGCTCGAGCTAACCATTGCGCCGTCGCCGTCGGCGGGCGTGCAGCGGATCGACCTTGCGCGTCACGGCGTTCGGCTGCAGCCCGGGGTAGAGTACCGCTGGTACGTGAGCTTCGACGGCGACTCGAAGCAGCGCTCCAACAACGGCCGGATCGAGCGCGTTGCTCCGAGCGCGGCGCTCGCCAAGCGGCTCGAGGCAAAGCCGAAGGCGGGACAGCCGGCGGTTTACGCCGAGGAAGGCCTGTGGTATGACGCCATCGCGGCCATCGGCGAACTGATCGAACAGTCGCCGAACGACGCCGACCTGCACCGGCAGCGCGCCGCGCTGCTCGAGCAGGTGGGACTGCCGGAGGCCGCGGTGGCCGACGTGCGGCGCTAGGAGTCTGCCGGACTGCGTCGCGTGACCGCCATCGCCACCGGGCATCCCGAGCGCCATCCCTGCTGAAAGGCGGACTGCCTTGAGTTTCTCGCTGCGTCAACTGCTCGCGCGCGACGGGGTATTCCCGACCGCCGCGGCGATCACGGCGGTCTGCATCCTGCTGATCGTCGCGGGCCGGATATCCGGTGTGCTGCAGCCGCTCGAACTGCTGTTGTACGACACGACCATGCGGCTGCGCCCGGCCGATCCGGTAGACGAGCGCGTCGTGGTCATCGCCGAAACGGAAGCGGATCTGCAGCGCTTTGGCCATCCGCTGCCGGATCGCATCCTGGCGCAGGCCATCGACTTGTTGGCTGCGGCGCCTGCCCGGGCGATCGGCGTGGACAAGTACCGCGACATCCCGGTGCAGCCGGGCACCGACGAACTCGCTTCGGCGGTCGCGCGGCACCAGCAGGTCGTCTGGATCATGAAGGCCGCCACGTCGAAAGAGCCCGGCGTGCCGGCGCCCGCGCCGCTGCGCGGGACGCTGCGCACGGGGTTCAACGACCTGGTGGCCGATCCGGGCGGTGTCATCCGTCGCGGCGTCATCTATCTGGAGGACAAGAACGGGGACACGCTGTATTCGTTTCCGCTGCTGCTCGCGGCGAATTATCTCGGCCGTTCCGATCCCATGCTCGAACGCGCCCCTGAGCGCGAAGACTGGGTGCGCGTGGGCAAGACCACCGTGCCTGCGCTCGAACCCGATGCCGGCGGCTATGCGGGTGTGGATACGGCCGGCTACCAGTTCCTGCTCGATTACCGCGGCATGCCCGGAATGTTCCGCCGCTACACCCTTGGCGCGCTCCTCGACCGGCGCGTGGACCCGGCGGTGCTCCGGGGCAGCATGGTGCTGTTGGGATCGACCGCCGAGAGCCTGGGCGACGTCGTCAATACGCCGTTCGCCAACGGCGTGGTCCGGGCCGCCCAGCTGCCCGGCGTGGAACTGCAGGCGCAGGCAGCCAGCCAGCTACTGCGCCTCGGGCTCGGCGAGAACCGTCCCATCGCGGTGCTGCCCGGGTATTGGGTGATGCTGCTCATCGCGGCCTGGGGCCTTGCCGGCGCACTGCTCGCGTGGCGCACGCCCGGCTTTGCGAGCTTCGCGGCGTTCGCGGCCGCGGGCGCCATCGCCTGCCTTGCCGCGGCGGTCGCGGCCATCTCATTCGACTGGTGGCTACCCTCGGCGGCGCCGGTGCTCAGTTTTCTGCTCTGCGGCGGAGCGGCGGCCGGGCAGCGCGCCATGACCGAACGCAGGCTGCGCGACGGCCTGATGCGAATTTTTTCCACCCACGTGTCGAAAGAAGTGGCCGACGCCCTGTGGCGCGAACGCGAAAGCCTGCTCGAAGGCAAGCGGCTGCGCTCGCAGCAGATCACGGCGACGCTGCTGTTCACCGATATCTGCGGCTTCACGCCCATCTCCGAGCGTCTCGGGGTCGAGAATCTCTTCGGCTGGCTCAATGAATACATGGATGCCATGGCGGCCACGATCTCGCGGCACGGCGGCATCCTCAAGCAGTATATCGGCGACGGCATCATGGCCGTGTTCGGCGCCCCGGTGGCGCGCTCGACGCGGGAGGAGATGGCGCAGGACGCGGTTAACGCGGTGCGCTGCGCCCTGGAAATGGGCGCCGAGCTGGAGCGCCTGAACGCGGGCTGGGCGCAGCGCGGCCTGCCGCCGATCGGCATCCGCGCCGGTATCAACACCGGGCCGGTGATGTCCGGCAGTCTCGGCGGTGCCGACCGGCTCGAGTACACGGTGGTCGGCGACAGCGTGAATACGGCGTCGCGGCTGGAGAGCTTCGGCGGCAACGATGCCGTCGTGGCCTCCAACTGCCGCGTGCTCATCAGCGAAGCGACGCACCAGCTGATCGGCGATGCGTTCGAAGTGAAGTACATCGGCGACGTGCCGCTCAAGGGCAAGGCGGAAAAGTTCAGGGTATTCCAGGTATTGGGCCCGGCCGGGGCGAACCAAACTTTCAAAGATTAAGAGCTCGCTGCCGGATGCCGCCGGCGAAGTGGCATAATCGACGCCATACGTTAAAAGGAGGGGTGCATGAGTATCCGCAGCCGTTTATTCACAGCAGTCGCGACGATCTTGTTTGCCGCAGCAACCACCGGTGTGCGTGCCGAAGTCAGCGAAGTCAGCGTCGCCCAGCAATACGGCGTGAGCTT
>PLYG01000419.1 GCA_003153335.1 Betaproteobacteria bacterium
ATCGTGGTCAACAACGCCGGCATTTCGCATCGCAACCAGCCGCTGCTCGATGTGAGCGAACAGGAGTTCGACCGCATTTTTCAGGTCAACGTCAAAAGCCTGTTCCTGACCGCCAGACATGCAGTGCCGGTGTTTCGCAAACAGGGCGGCGGCTGCTTTGTCAACATCGCCTCGACCGCCGGTGTCCGGCCGCGGCCCGGACTGGTCTGGTACAACGGCAGCAAGGGCGCGGTCATCACCATCAGCAAAGCGATGGCGGTCGAGCTGGCGCCTAACAAGATACGCGTCAACTGCATCAACCCGGTGGCCGGCGAGACCCCCTTGCTCGCGACATTCATGGGCGAAGATACGCCCGCGCGGCGCGCGCAGTTCATCGCATCGATTCCGCTCGGCCGCTTTTCGCAGCCGCGCGACATCGCCAATGCGGCGCTGTTCCTGGCTTCGGACGACGCGGATTTCATCACAGGCGTATGTCTGGAGGTCGACGGGGGCCGCTGCGTATAGCGGAGCGCGATCCCCTGCGCGCACGGACTCGCCATGAATGCGCACCCTGTCATCACCTGGACCGAGTCCGGAGAGACCCGATCGGCCCGCTGGCGTTCAGAAAGCGGAATGCCGCCGCCCGGGCGCGTGGTAATCGCCGACGACCGGATGAGCGCCGAAGCGGCATATTGTCTGGCCTGCGAAGGAACCGCGATGCTATGGCGCGGTGATTTCCAGAATGCGCGCCAGCTGCTGCAGGCGATGGCGCGGCGCAGCGACAGGGGCCCTCGCCACGCTGGGAAACGGCCTGCTGTAACGCCGCCGGCCCCGCCGGCCGAGGCCTTCCATCTGCATCGGCAGGCCCAGTCGCAGCGTGCGCGCATCCTGGCGATGCTGGTGCTGCCCTTCGCTGCCGACCATGGCGTCCCGCTGCGGCGCGCACCCGACGTGCGGCAGGCGTGCCTGGAGGCGTACGGCGCGGGCGACGTACCCTATGTGGCTTCACTGCGCGAATTGCTCGGCCTGATCGGCGCCCACGAGTGGCGGAAGAACGGTGTCGAGGTCCCGGCTCTTGCGGCGCGCATCCATCCGCATTACGGCGTGTTCGCGCCGATACGGTCCGAATACGTCGGCCTGGTCGCCGCGGCGCCGCTACCGATGCCTATGCCGGCGCTGGCCTTCGATATCGGCACGGGAACGGGCGTGGTGGCCGCGGTGCTGGCCCAGCGGGGCATCGCCCGCATCGTGGCGACCGATCAGGACCCTCGCGCGCTGGCATGCGCCACGGAGAATATCGAAAGACTCGGACTGGCGGAGAAGGTGGAAGTCGTGCGGGCAAACCTCTTTCCCCCAGGACGCGCTGCGCTGGTGGTCTGCAATCCGCCGTGGCTTCCGGCCCGGCCGAGCTCGCCGATCGAGCACGCGATCTATGACTCCGACAGCCGGATGCTGCGCGGATTCCTGGGCGGGCTGGCCGCGCATCTCGCCCCGGAGGGCGTTGGCTGGTTACTGCTCTCCGATCTTGCCGAGCGTCTGGGACTGCGGTCGCGGAATGAATTGGTCGACGCGATCGCGCAAGCGGGGTTGAAGGTCATCGGCCGGATAGATGTCCGGCCCGATCATCCGCGGGTTTCCGACACGGCCGATCCGTTGCATGCCGCGCGTTCGGCAGAAGTGACTTCGCTGTGGCGGCTTGCGGCCGCGTAAGGCCAGAAGTCAGAGGACAGAGGACCGAGGACAGAGGTAGTGATCGGGACCGACCCCACGCGACGCAATGCGCGGAAGCTACAAGAAAAAAAGGAAGAGCCCCGCAGCGGCTCTTTGCGGGGCGCGATAGAACGGCGACAGGCTGCCGGCGTCCTACTTGATGATTTCCTTCTTGATGCTGACGCATGAGGATCCGGTCGCCCGCATCAGAAACACCCGCGCCGACGGCCCGATATTGAACATGGCAATCTCGCCACCAAGCGATCCGGTGGACACGGCGCCCTTGAAGTGTTTGGCAGCCACGGCATTGCAGGCCTCGGGCCAGTATTGCACTGATTCGTACATGGCCGAACAGCCGATCGCCGTATTTGGAGAAAAAGTGGCGCTGCCGTACGCCCGCGGGATCCCTTCTCCCTGCACTTCGAGGGAGACCGACGCCATGCTGTTGTCGGGCTCTCTTTCCGGAAGAAAGAGCAGGGCGCTCGACCGGGTGCCCTTGGTCAGGAAATTGCTGATCTGGTCGATGCGGGTGGCGCAGTTGCGCACGCCCGCCGAAAACATGACCGTGGCGATCTGATTCGTCGGCCCTGCGGCCAAGTCGCGCAAAAGGCGAACGGAGCCCGTGTCCGAGACTTCGTCCGCCGGGCGGGTTTGCGCCGCCGCCGGAGTGGACAACAGTCCGGCACACACAATTCCTATGCTCAGCTTCCGCATCATGGGATCAGATCACTTTCGGGACAAGCATGGAGTTCCCAGGACTGCGAGCCCGAACGGGCAAGGAGAGTCTGGATCGGGCTTCCGGGGTGGAACCGCAATGGCGGCGGTCCGGCTGGAATTGGAACGAAGGAGTCGGGTGCTTCCCATGCTGGCAAATCCCCGCTGAAGAATCGACCCAGCTTGTCGCTAATACACTCTCCGGACTGCGGGTGGAAAGCGTATCGCCGACCTTCCGGCATCCCCCGGACTCAAGCCGGGGGACTTCGAACAATTGCTTAGAACGACCAGCCGCCGCCAAGGCCGTATGCCGCCTTGCCGGAACCGCTGCCCGCACCTACGCTTGCCTTGATCACGCCACTGCCGCCAACCCGCGCGCTGGCGCCGATCGCAAACGCAGTTTCGCCGTTGAAGCTGGCAACGCCAGCACCGATCGCGAACGCCTTGCCGGTGTCAACTTGCGGGATGTTGGCCAGCGCCGTTACCGACGAAACGCCGCGCGACAGCAGTTTCTCCAAGTCATGGAACTGGCCGAAGTTGACCGCGTCGAACGTGCTGGAACCGTTCGCAACGCCCGTCACCCTGACCGGTGCGCCGCCGGCTCCGCCAAATGTTGCTGCGCCGCTGGTCAGCGCCAGGCTGGTCGTGCCACCCATTACCGTCGCGCCGCCGCTGTTCAGCGAGACGCTCGCGTTGGTGCCGGAAGCCAGGGTCACGCCCGTACTGTTCACCGTCACCGTGTTGCCACCCGTGCCCGTAGCCGACCCAAGGGTCGTCGCGCCAGTTACGCCTAGCGTATTGTTGATCTGGGTTGCGCCGGCCAACGTGGTCGCGCCGGTGACGCCTAACGTGCCGCCAATAGATGCATTACCGGTGTTCGTCAGATTGCCCGAATTGCTGATATTGCCGGTGTTGCTGATGCCATTGGTGCTGGTCAGACCGCTCACGCCCAGCGTATTGTTGATCTGGGTTGCGCCGGACATCGTGGTCGCGCCGGTCACGCCAAACGTTCCGCCTACCGTCGTATTGCCGGTAACGCCCAGCGTTCCGCCTACCGTCGCATTGCCGGTCACGCCCAGCGTCGTCGTGCTGACGTTGCCCGTGTTCGTGATCCCGTTGGTGGTCGATGCTCCGGTGACGAGTAGCGTCGTCGTGCTGGTGTTGCCCGTGTTCGTGATCCCGTTGGTGGTCGATGCTCCGGTGACGAGTAGCGTCGTCGTGCTGGTGTTGCCCGTGTTCACGATGCCATTCGTATTCGACACGCCCGTCACGCCCAGCGTCCCGCCGATCGTCGTGTTGCCGGTTACACCCAGGGTGCCGCCGATGGTTCCGTTGCCCGTCACCGCCAGCGCGCCGCCTACGCTCGCATTGCCTGTGGTGTTCAGCGTAGCCGTCGCGATGTTGCCGCTGTTGGTGATGTTGCCGGTGTTGGTGATGCCGCTGGTCGTCGTCGAATTGCAGACGGTCAGGCCCGCAACCGTTGCCGTATTCGCGCCGGTGCAGCCGATCATCGTATTGCCATTCGGGTTGACGTTGAAACCGGCACCGAAGACCGGCGTTGCGGTGGTCACGCCGGTGATCGTGTTATACGACGCGGTGCCGGTGATGCCGCCGATGTTGATGCCGGTCGATCCGAACGTGCCGCCGCTACCCGTGATGGTTCCGGCGACTGTCGTGGTGCCGCTGGGCGTCGGGGTCGAGGGGATCGTCACGGTATAGGAACCGTAGCTGACCGCGTTGTTGACCGAGTTTGAATTCACCACGATGGAGCCGACCGCCGAGCCGGGGCCAGAGGTCGCGACCGTCGGTGTCACCGTGCCCACCGGCACACCCAGGATTGCCGTGCCGACCGGCGTGCCATTCGGGTTCAGGCCGATGATTTGCACGTTGATGCCCGCAGCGCTTAGCGGCGCCGTGGTGATGCCAACGCCAGTCACGGTTCCGGTTGCGGTGGCGGCCGTGAAGCCCGGCAGAGTCGTCGCCGTGACCGGCGCGCCGGTCAGGTTCACGCCTACCGACGGGGGATTGGTGGTGTTGGCGCCCTGCGTCGGCACGAAGCCGCTCGGTCCGGTCGACGACAGCGCAACGCCGTACGTCACACCGCCCTGGGTTGTGCTGAAGGTCGCGGTGTTGGAGTTTTGATTCAGGATCGAGGTCTGGGTCCAGCCGGTAGGCGCGGTCCACGTTCCGGTTGCCCCGTTATAGACAAAGTTGACGACTTGCGGCGTGCCGCCGGTCAGTGTCACCGTCACTGGATACGTTACCGTGTAAGTTGCCGGGGTCGCGGGGGTCTGCGCGGTCGGTGGTACAAGCACCGGCGGACCGAAGGTGTCCGCAAAAGCCTGCTGCAGCGGAGCGATAATGCCAACCGCACACAATGCGGTAACGATCATTTTTACGTTCATCTTCATGTTTACATCTCCCAACTAGGATGGACAGCGGTAAGGGTACGGCAACTAGATTTTCGACTTAAAAGTCACCAGTGAGGCTCTTCGGTTTGATCGTGGTTCTGCACAAACACAAATGACACCCGCAAAGACCACGCCCGTGATTCGATCTGGCGAGATGCTTGCTGGCGCACTTCATCAACGTAACGGCGTGCATTGGGTTCGCCACGACTTCCTCCGAAATACAGACCCTCCACGGTTACGGAAACCATATTAGCACGGCAAATTCCCGCCTGTCTACGATCCGCCGATATAAGAAAAGAGTTGCGCAAAACCTGAATGCGGGTGCAGCGGGAACGGCCGTCTCACCCGCCATTTTATGGTCATTGTGAACCCGTGCGACTCCTGCCGCAATCTTTGCAAAGATTGCGAGCCCGCCTCCATAGCAAAGGGCAGCCGCCCGTCTCGACAGGCCGGGCGAGGCCCTACGGCCCGTGCCGGATGCCGGGCCGCCGCACACCGGCAGGGCGACCGATCATGCTGCACTGCGGCCTCGTCCCCGGAATGACCGATGCCGGCGAGGTGTACCATCCTTGCAACAGTGCGGCGAAATTGGGAGACGCATGGGCTTGCCGGCCTGTTCGAGTGGTCGCTTGGCGCGGAATTCCGGTCTCGCCGCCGGAGCATCGCGGCGGCAGGCAATCCAGGGGATTTTTCCGGACAACGAGCGCGATCGGCCCAACCACGCGCAGTCCGGTGCGGCGGACCAAAGACTCGCCTATGGCTTGAATAGATCCAGTTGCGCCGATGCGGTGCCCGGCGCCACGGGCGGGACGAACAGGTCGGTGCGCAGGCCGTAGGATCGCCGCTCCAGTCCCAGGCGCGCGCAGGTCATGCCAAAGCGCTGCCGGATAAGTTCCGCAAAAATGCCTTCGCCGGTCATCCGTTTGCCGAACCGGGGATCGTTGTCCTTGCCTCCGCGCATTTGCTGGACCAGGCTCATCACATGATCGGCGCGCAGCGGATAGTGCTGCTGCAGCCAGTCACGGAACAATTCCTTGAGTTCATGGGGCAGGCGCAGCATCACGTAAAACGCGTTTGAAGCGCCGGCCGCGTGCGCCTGTTCCAGCACGGCCTCGAGGTCCTTGTCGTTCAATTGCGGGATGATGGGCGCCACCAGCACCGTGACCGGAATGCCGGCCGCGGCAAGGGTCTTGATCGCCTGGATCCGCCGGTGCGGCGCCGCGGCGCGTGGTTCGAGCTTGCGGGCAAGTTCGCCATCGAGCAACCCGATCGACACTGCCACATGCGCCAGACCCTGCGCGGCCATGGCTCCAAGCAGGTCGATATCGCGTTCCACCAGCGCGGACTTGGTCACGATGATCAACGGATGCCGGGTCTCATGCAGGATTTCGACCACACGCCGCGTGAGCTTCCATTCACGCTCGATGGGCTGATACGCATCGGTGTTGGCGCCCAGCATGATGGGCTCGCAGCGGTACGAGCGCTTTGCCAGCTCGGCACGCAGCAGTTCCGGCGCATTGGTCTTGGCGAACAGCCGGGTTTCGAAGTCCAGCCCCGGCGACAAATCCCAGTACGCATAACTGGGCCGCGCATAGCAATAGATGCAGC
>PLYG01000276.1 GCA_003153335.1 Betaproteobacteria bacterium
GCAACGGCTGCTGCTGGCCAAACGCCTGCTGACGGACACGACGTTGCCGGTGACCGACATCGCGCTGGCCAGCGGCTTCGGCAGCGTGCGGCGCTTCAACGCGTTGTTTCAGGAACGGTATCGAATGCAGCCGAATCGTTTGCGGAATCGGAGCAACGAGGGGAACGAGAGCATGGGCAATGCGGCAATGCGCTTCGAACTCGCGTACCGTCCGCCGCTGCCATGGGACACCATGCTCGCCTTTCTCGGGCAGCGGGCGATACTCGGCGTCGAAGCGGTTGCCGGAGTCGAATACCGCCGCACGGTCTCGATCGTGAACGGCGCGCACATCCATCGCGGCTGGATTGCCGTGCGTGCCGCGCCGCGCCGCGCGACGCTGCAAGTCTCGGTGTCTCCGGAGCTGGCCAAGGTCGTGCCGCCGGTCCTCGCGCGGATCNNGCCTTCGATGGCTTCGAACTGGCGGTGCGGGCGATCCTCGGGCAGCAGGTGACGGTCAAGGCGGCGACCACATTGTCCGGGCGCATTGCGCGGACATTCGGCGACCCGCTCGTAACGCCGTGGGCCGAACTGACCCACACGTTCCCAAGCGCCACGCGCCTCGCCTCGCTTACGCTCGATGACGTCGCAAGCCGGGGCATCATCGCGTCGCGATCGCGTTCGATCCTGGCGCTCGCGGCCAAGATCGCCGATGGGGCACTGGTGCTGGCGCCCGGTGTCGATGTCGATCAGACGATGGCGGCATTGCGCGAAGTGCCCGGCATCGGCGAATGGACGGCGCAATACATCGCGATGCGGGCGCTGGCCTGGCCCGATGCGTTTCCGCACACCGACCTGGGCGTGATGAAGGCGCTGGGCGAAACCACGCCTAAGCGTGTGCTTGCCCGCGCGGAGCCCTGGCAACCGTGGCGCGCTTACGCCGTGATGCATTTGTGGCATTCACCCAAACCGAAGGAAGCGACATGATCTCCATCACTAATTTCGATAGTCCGCTTGGCCGCATGCTCGCGGCGGCGGAAGACAATGCCCTGACAGGACTTTACTTCATCGGCCAGCAATACTATCCGGACGCAGCGGGCGCGTGGCATGAGGATGGAGAAGCGCGCCCGTTCGATGCGCTGCGGCAGCAACTGGACGAATACTTCGCGGGAAAGCGGCTGCTATTCGACTTGCCGCTCAATCCGGGCGGCAAGCTCGGCAAGGGTGGGACGGCGTTCCAGCGTGCGGTGTGGGACGCCATTGCGGCAGTGCCGTTCGGGAGCACGGCAACTTATTCGTCGCTCGCTGCGCGGTGTGGGCGTCCGTCGGCTGCGCGGGCCAGCGGCGCCGCAACCGGGCGCAATCCGCTATCGCTGATAATCCCCTGCCATCGGATTGTCGGCAGCAGCGGGGCCCTGACGGGCTACGCCGGAGGGCTCGACCGCAAGCGCACGTTGCTCGCTTTCGAGCGCGCCGTTGCCCTGGGTGAGGCGGGCCCTATTTCCCGTTTTGTCGCGGTTGGCAACGCCGCCTCGGCGTTATCGGCGAGCGGCCCGACGCAGTCGGAGTTTGGCCTCGTGCGATGAGGCGCCGCGACCTCGTCGATCTTTTGCTGCTGGCGATGCTGTGGGGCGGCTCGTTTCTCTTTATGCGAATTGCCGCGCCGGAATTCGGACCGGTGGCGATGGCCGAGACCCGGGTGGCGGTGGCCGCACTGGTTTTGTTCGCGATCGTGCTCCGGCACGGCGGGACGCGCGAACTTCGCGCCAACTGGCGGGCGCTGACGGTTGTCGGCACCGTCAATTCGGCGCTACCGTTTACGCTGTTCGGCTACGCGATCTTGTCGATATCGGCCGGCTTTGGCGCGATCCTCAACGCAACCGCGCCATTGTTCGGCGCGGTGATCGCCTATGTCTGGTTGCGGGAACGCCTGCCCGGGCTGCGTATTGCCGGACTGATAGTCGGATTCGCTGGCGTCGCGTTGCTCGTCTGGGGCAAGCCTGCATTCACGGTGAGCGGTGATGGCTGGGCGATTGCGGCGGCATTGTGCGCGGGGCTGTCATATGGCATTGCCCCGAACTACACGAGGCGCAATCTTGGCCGTGTCCCGCCGCTGGTCATCGCGACCGGCAGCCAGACTGCGGCGGCGCTGATGCTGCTGCCGCTTGCCGTGATGCTCTGGCCGCAGCACAATCCATCGGTCGGTGCTTGGGCTGCGGCCATCGTGCTCGGAATTGCCTCGACAGGCCTTGCCTATATTCTCTACTTCCGCTTGATCAGCAACGTCGGGCCGACGCGCGCCATTGCCGTGACGTTCCTGGTTCCCGCCTTCGGCATGCTCTGGGGCGCGCTGTTTCTGGGCGAAACCGTCACGGTGAACATGCTGGCTGGATGTGCCGTCATCCTGCTTGGCACCGCGTTGGCGACAGGGGTGGTCGGCGCACGCATCAACGGCGTAGCGTCGAAATCCGAATCGTGATCGGCCAAGGGCCGCGGCGCCGAGCGACGCGATGCACTGCGCGTCACACCCCGACGTTGCGCCTGCGGATCGCTTTCAGGTGGTTTACACTGGAATCGAACGGGACGGACTCCGCTGGCCGACAGCCGCCCGGCCCGTCCAACCAGCTACTGACCAAAGGGATGTGGCCATGTTTGGTGTGCGCTTCATCAAATTCAAGCCAATACGATAGGTAATTTCGTACACGATGGAAGGAATGCAGATGAAAAAGGCGATTCCATGGGTGATTGGTATTGTCCTGCTGGCCGGCGCCGGGGCCGCAATCTATTTCTGGCAACAGAAGCAGACGCCCGAACCGCAACCGGCGCCGGTTGCCGCAGCGCCGGCCGCGCCCATTCCGCAGGTCGAACCTGCAACGCATTATCCGGTTCCGGAATCTTCGGAGCCGCCGGCTGCCGCGAAACCGCTGCCCGGGTTGAACGACAGCGATCAACTCGTGCAGGACGCTCTCGCGGGACTCATCGGCGCCGAGTCGCTGAAGCAGTTTGTGGTGACGCCGGAAATCGTGCGGCACATTGTCGTGACCGTCGACAATCTGCCGCGCAAGACTTTGGCTGTGCGGCTGAATCCCGTCAAACCGGTCGGTGGCGAATTCCGCACCACCGGGAAGGAAGGCAGCCTGGCCATCGCTGTGGACAATGCGGCGCGCTATACGCCCTATGTAGGCGTGGCCGAAGCGGTGAATGCAAAAAAACTCGTAGCCGCATACGGCCGCCTGTATCCGCTGTTTCAAAAGGCGTACGAAGATCTGGGGTACCCGAAGGGATACTTCAACGACCGGCTCATTGCCGTGATCGACCATTTGCTGGCCGCGCCTGAAATCCAGGGACCGATTGCATTGGTGGTGCCGCATGTCCAGTACCAGTTTGCCGATCCCGAACTGGAAGCGCTCTCGGCTGGTCAGAAGATCCTGATACGAATGGGTAGCGAGAATGCCGTCGTGATCAAGGCCAAGCTGCGCGAAATCCGGCACGAGCTGACCGGCCCGTATGCGAAGTAATAGTCGCCAGTGAACGTGGCCTAACGTGGCCGCCCGGTCGCGGCATTGCTGCCCGCGGCCGGCCTTACTGCTTCCTACTGAAACGCCACCTCCGCGAAGCTCCTGAGCTTCCGGCTGTGCAGTTGATCGGGGCGCTGCCGGCGCAGCAGCTCGATGGCGCGCATGCCGATGCGCAAGTGCTGATGAATCCGTTCGCGGTAGAACTCGTTGGCCATGCCAGGGAGCTTGATCTCGCCGTGCAGCGGCTTGTCGCTCACGCAAAGCAAGGTGCCGTAGGGAACGCGAAACCGAAAGCCGTTGGCGGCGATGGTCGCGCTCTCCATGTCGAGTGCGATGGCGCGGCTTTGGCTGAAACGGCGCATCGGCGTGCGCTGCGGCAGCAACTCCCAGTTGCGATTGTCCGTGCTGGCGACCGTGCCCGTGCGCATGATGCGCTTCAACTCATAGCCCTTCAATTGCGTGACCTCAGCGACTGCTGCTTCGAGCGCGACCTGCACCTCGGCCAGTGGCGGGATTGGCACCCACGGCGGAAGATCCTCGTCGAGCACATGATCCTCGCGCACGTAACCATGCGCGAGCACGTAGTCCCCAAGCTGCTGGGTGTTGCGCAGGCCGGCGCAGTGGCCGAGCATGATCCACGCATGCGGACGCAGCACAGCGATATGGTCGGTGATGGTCTTGG
>PLYG01000346.1 GCA_003153335.1 Betaproteobacteria bacterium
AGGGACCAGGCACGCATTGTTTGTTGACAGCAAGAAAAATCGACCGTGGTCCCTTATCCTCTTATCCTCCCTTATCCTCCCTTATCCTCCAGCCGACCGGCCACTCGCTGCGCTCGCGGTCGGCGGCTGAGCTTGTGCGTCAGATGCTTATGCCGGAAGCTCATGCACCACAGGTAATAGTCATTGGCGCCGGAATCGCCGGTCTTAGTGCCGCCCATTTCCTTGCCAATGTTGGAATGAGTGTCAAAGTGCTGGAGGCATCCGGGCGAGTGGGCGGCCGGATGACGACAGATGCGGTGAACGGTTTTTTGGTAGATCGCGGTGCTCAGTTCTTGTCGAGCGAATACCGTCTTTTGCTGTCCCTCGCCGCTGAATTTGGATTGGAAGACAACGTCCACGAGACTTCGCCCTGGAGCGCAATTGTGCGCAATGGAAGAATACGTCGAATGCGCGCCGACAATCCAGTTTACGCATTGACAAGTGGCCTACTGGGTATATCGGCATGGGTCAAGCTGGGTTGGCGTAGCTGGCAGTTGCGCCATTCGCTGAACTCTCTGGCGCTCAACGACTACAGCCAATGGTCATTCTTCGATAATGAATCCGCGTCTTCATGGGCTAATCGAGCGATAGACTCATCTGTAACAGAATATTTGTTCGAACCAATGTTGCACGGGTTCTACTTCCAGGAACCAGAAGAAACTTCTCTGTCTTTATTGTTGGTGCTGCTGGCGTTTGGATTCAGGCGTGGGCGATTCCTCACGCTCTCTGGTGGAGTCGGGACGTTGCCGGAGGCAATTGCATCTCGATTGGATGTTGTTCTTGACTCTCCCGTCATCTCGATAGAAAGCGGCGCCGAATCGGTAACTATCACTACGAGCACTTCACGCAGGTACGCCGATTATGTGATTCTGGCAATTCCCGCCACGGATGCACAACACCTTTATTCCAGTGGTGACGAGATTACCCTTCGTCTTATGGCAACCCGCTACAGTGCGAACATCAATATTGCGGTCATGACGGATGATGGTTTCCGTTTGCCCAACAGCTTAAGGGATGTCTATGGCTTGCTCATTCCTCGCAGCGAGCGTCGGAGCATCGTTGCCATTGGCATTGAATCGAACAAGAACCGAGATTGCGTTCCACAGGGGCAGTTGCTGAACATCATGCTGTCCAACACAGCATCCAAGTCCATGATGTCGATGACAGATGATGCCATCATCCACACGGTGATGCCGGAAGCGGAGAAATTCTTTCCAGGGCTATCTACGCAAATTGCCGTGACCCGGATATACCGTTGGAAACAGGCTGAGCCCTGTTCGCACGTAGGGAGAGCAAAGGATTTGTTGCACTACAGGAAAAATGGCCGCCCATTGGATCAACGTGTACTGTTGGCGGGCGACTATATGAGCATGCCTTTTACCGAAGGCGCAGCGGAATCGGGAAAGTGGGCCGCTGAACAAATTTGCAACACCGCATCTGACTGCAGGTCGAGCTGACGGGCCGGAAGCGCCGTGTCACGCTTTCTGGTCGTAGCGGCCCACCGCTCACCAATACGTTAGACGCTTATGTTTGCGCGGGCAGCTCTCGCTTTTATAGCATTGCCAGGCGTGTTCTCAATCCTTGTCCCTGCCACTTGGCTCTGGCTCAGTTCTCACACCGCGTTGGTCCAGCCCCTTGGCCTCGTGCCTCTCATGGCCGGCTTCGCCGCGTTGCTGTGGTGTGTCCGTGACTTCTACGTCTCGGGCAAAGGCACGCTTGCACCTTGGACCCCACCCACCAAATTGGTCGTGGTTGGGCTCTATCGCTACTCGCGAAACCCCATGTACATAGCGGTTACCTTGGTGCTCCTTGGTTGGGCATTCGCCTTCAGCTCAAAGGGGCTGCTCGTATACGCGGCCGCCGTTGTCCTGGCATTCCATCTCCGGGTCGTTCTCGGCGAGGAACCTTGGTTAGCTCGCACACACGGAAACCTCTGGGAGCAATACAAGAGCAGAGTTCCTCGTTGGCTATGGTGAGTGCCATGCACGAAATCGCCTCTAACTTGTCGACGGCTGGTTCATCGAACCGACGATCTTCACCGGCGTGAACAACTCGATGCGCATCGCGCAGGAGGAAGTGTTCGGGCCCGTGCTGTCGGTAATTCCGTTCAAGGACGAGGAAGAAGCGATCAGCATCGGCAACGACGTCGTCTACGGACTCGCCGCCGGCGTGTGGACGCAGAACATGCGCCGCGCGTTCCTGATGGCGGAAAAACTGCAGGCGGGAACCGTATGGGTCAACACCTACCGCGCGGTGAGCTACCTCTCCCCGTTTGGCGGTTACAAGAGAAGCGGGCTCGGCCGCGAAAGCGGCCAGGAGATGATCAAGGAATACCTGCAGACCAAGAGCGTGTGGATCTCGACCGCGAAGGAAGTGCCGAATCCGTTCGTCATGCGCTGACAGGCCGAGGCAGGGCTGGGTTTTGCAGGGTTTTCAAAAGTATGCTAAATTGCACCAATAGTATGATTTTCTCGCGCGTATTGGAGACGAGCAATGGCAACTACCCGCAAAACCATCACGCTTTCCGACCAGCAAGACGCATGGGTTAAGGTGAGAATCGCCAGCGGCGATTACACCAATGACAGTGAGTATTTTCGCGACCTGATCCGCCGTGACCAGGAACAAAACGCCAAGTTTCAGATCCTCAAGGCCGCCATTCAGGAAGGCTTGGACAGCGGCGAGAGTGATCGGACGGTGCCGCAGATCATGAAGGAAGTCGAACTCCGCTTGAGATCGAATGGCCGACTATAGTCTTTCCACTAAGGCCGCCGCCGAACTCGATCAAATCCACGAATACACGATTCTCAATTTCGGACTGAAGCAGGCGCGGGCGTATCTTTCGGGTTTGCACGAGCGATTCGAGACTCTTGCGGAAAACCCGATGCATGGTCGCAGCGCAAGCGAACTTTCGCCCGGTTTAAGGCGGCTCGAATATCAGTCGCACGTCGTGTTTTACGTGCCAATGGACAAAGGCATTCGGATCGTGCGCGTCCTGCACCAGAGCATGGACGTTAAAAGGTATGCATAGAATCAGAGGGACCAGGCACGCATTGTTTGTTGACAGCAAGAAAAATTGACCGTGGTCCCTTATTTCCTCTCTACCGCCGAAACGCGTCTGCTTTCCTATGCCCCGGTCAAGTTGCCGCCGCGGATCGACCATGTGGATCGACTATGCTGCGGGAGCGATGTTCTATCGCTACAATCGCAGCTAACAGCAACCCTCCTCCACGCGCCTAACGCAGATTTATCCGGCTACGCGCAGCATCGCCTGGCTGGCGGTGACAATGGGTATTCCCTGGAAGACCCCGAGGGTGAGTAAATCGTTGTCGCCGGAGACGATCAAATCGACGTGAGCGGCCAGGGCCAAAGCGAGCACCGCGTCGTCATCGGGATCGCGGCACACCGGCGCCGCGGCAAGGGCGGCGGCTCGACGACGTCGGCCAACTCCCGTACCTCGGCCAGCATATTTTCACGTGAGGTGTTTGACCGCTTCAGAATCACATCGAACTTGGCACGGCCGATCACATCGACCAGCTCAGCCAGCAGTGCCGGACTGCTAACCAAGCTCAGTCTGCCGGCGCGGACATGCTCCAGTACCGCGTGCGGCGCCCCGTGCCAGAGCAGGCCGGAAAGCAGCACATTCGTATCAATGACCGCCCGCACGCTGCCTGCGCTCCGCGCGTGCGGCCTTCACTTCCGCATTGATTTCCTCCATCGACATCGGTGGAATACCGGCGGCGGCCACGCGGTCGGCAATCGATAGCAGCGAATCGGCGGCCTGCTTGCGTCGGATAGCGTCATTGAGCAAGCGTTCCAGCGCTTGCGTTGTCAGCAGTCCCGCATCGCGCGCCGCTTCCGCGGTTGTATCGTTCAATTCAATTTGGATTTTTGTCATTGCCTAGCCTCATGATCGCCGATCCGTTGCTTGAGCTTCCCGCGCTCGATAAAAAGATGGGGAATACAAGCGCACGACCTCAAGTATCCTCGGGCACGGGACCCCAGTCAACCGCGCAATTTAAACTTCAAATGCCTGGAAGTGTCGGTAACGCGCCGTGGCTCCGTCAAGGTTCCGTCCCGGTTTGAAAGCCAGAATACGCGCCCCAAAGCGCGACGAATGATTTTGGGGGCATGGCGCGTTAAACCTCAAGATCCAGCGTATCCCGAACCCCGTCTACATCAGACAATAGGCAGGAACTTGGCCACCTATCGAGATTCGTGAAAGTAGATGACACCCGCTCCCCTCACCCTAGCTCTCCCCGCAAGCGGGGCGAGGGGACACTCCCTCTCCCGCCCGGGCGGGAGACGGTTGACGCGGTCGGCCAGTGCGCCGGCGACCTGGTCCCCGTCTATCGCGCGTACAACAACGGTAACATCCGCGGGATCGACAGCAATCACCGCATTACTTCCAATCTGGCGAGCTATCAGGCGCAGATCGCCAAGGGATGGAAGGGCGAGGGGGTCGTGATGTGCGCGCCGGCATCGTGAATCGACAAACTCTTGCCACTGCGCGCAGGGGCGCGGCGCGATACTGACACTTTCAGGCATTTGCAGTTGAAAATGCGCGGTTGACTGCGGTGCAGCGCCCGAGGATAGTTGAGGTCGTGCACTTGAATTTCCTATCCTTTCCAGACTTTCGGTTGCGACCACCATGTTTGGTCGCGCCAGCCTAATGTGCGTGACCCTTTCAGTGCTCTCCGGAGCGCTGGCCGCGCCGCCTATTATTGACGGCTGTCAGGTGCTTCCATTGGATCATATATTCAACACTCGCATCGACGATCTGCCCGTCCACGCGCAATCGTCTGCCTTTCTGCAGACCATTAACACCGGCACGCGACGGCTTCACCTCGATCTCGGGACCAGCGAAGACATGACCAGCAATGAGCATTACGGCATTCCGTACAACATCGTGTCGGGCAATAGCCTCGCATGGCAAACCGTTCATTACGACCAGGGCTGGCCGGACGAAAGCGACTGCGCTGACGCCATCCATGGCGTGGTCAGGCCTTGCATCAACCTGGCTGGCCCTGCGCTGTTGCCGATCCCGCCCAGCCCCAAGGTTGAAGGCGGCATCAGCGGCGACAGCAGCGTGGACGGCGACCATCACATACTCGTCGTCGACAGCGATGCCTGCATCCTTTGGGAAAGCTATCACAGCACCACGCGGGCCGGCGGCGGCTGGAATATCCTGTCGAGCGCTGCATTTGATCTCAGGTCGAACGGACTGCGGCCTGCTACCTGGACCTCGTCCGACGCGGCAGGCTTCCCGATCCTGCCGCTCTTGTTGCGCGCCGATGAAGCGAGTAGCGGCGAAATCAATCACGCGTTGCGCTTCACCATTCAGAGCAGCAAAATACGCAGCAGCTACAACTGGCCCGCCACTCACTTTACATCGAATGGCGGCTCGTCAAGCAGCAAGCCGCCCATGGGCCAACTGTTTCGACTTAATTCCGGCTACGCGATACCGGACAATTTCACGGTTCAGGCGAAGGCAATTCTTGGCGCGCTGAAGCGCTACGGCATGTACGTGGCGGACGGCGGCTCGGATATGTTCATACAGGGTGAGCCGAGCAAGAACTGGGACTTGACCACCATCTCACAGGTGCAGACCGTTCCTCATACCGCATTTGAAGCAGTCGATCTCGCCCCCGTCATGACGCGGGCCGGCTTCAGCGCGACAAGCGCCCAAGTGCCGCCTGTTGCGGCAAGTGTTGTTGAGTTCTACAACTCCAATCTCGACCACTACTTTATCACCGCCAACCCAGGCGAAGCAACGGCCATCGACAACGGCGGCGCGGGGCCGGGCTGGAGTCGTACTGGCAATAGCTTCAAAGCGGGGGGCAGCACTTCCGTCTGCCGGTTCTACGGCAGCCTGTCACCCGGACCCAATTCGCATTTTTATACCGTTGATCCGGCAGAATGTACCTATCTCAAGCAGCTACAGGCAAGCACGCCGGCTACACAGAAACGCTGGAATTTCGAGAGTCTCGACTTCCAGACGACAGCGCCTATCAGTGGCTCCTGCCCCGCTGGCGCCATGCCGGTTTATCGCGCCTATAACAATGGATTCACGCGCAACGTCGACAGCAACCACCGCATCACCAACAGTCAGACTGCGATTCAACAGGTCGTAATGCGGGGCTGGAGCAACGAAGGTGTGGTCATGTGCGCTCCATGATGCCCGCAGCGATGCAAAGCGCCTCCGTTCACGTTGGCCATGCATGACCATATAATCATTCAACGTTGTCTTGCAACAAAGAAAACCATGGCCATATTCAAACGACGCTTTCCAAGACATTCACCCGCGGGCTGTCGCTTCGCACTCAACCGCGGCGCGCGCGGGCCGTCCGGGCCCGCTTTCGGAGGACGACGCAGATGATGGAGAACACAAAAACGGTCACCGTGACCGAGACCGCGCTCAAGACGTTTTGTGTGGACGTGCTGCGGCACGTCGGCGTCGCCGCGGGCGAGGCCACGCCGATCATCGACAATCTGGTCGCCGCGGATATGCGCGGTGTCGACTCGCATGGCGTCGTGCGCCTGCCCATTTACGTCAAGCGGCTTGCCGCCGGCGTGATCAACCCGCAGCCTTCGGTGCGGATCGTGCGCGAGACCGCGACATCCGCCGTCGTCGACGGCGATAACGGGCTCGGGCAGTGGGTCGGCATGAAGGGGATGGAAATCGCGATCGACAAGGCGCGCTCCGGCGCGTGTGCGTTCGTGTCGGTGCGCAACAGCAACCATTTCGGCGCCGCGGCGTACTACGCGGAGATGGCGGCCGCACGCGATCTGATCGGGCTCGCGTTCACTATCGGCGGCATCAACCACATGACGCCATGGGGCGGCGCCGAAGCGATCCTCGGCAACAACCCGTTCGCGGTCGCGATGCCTGCGGGCGTCGAGCCCGCCGTCGTGCTCGACATGGCATGCAGCGTCGCGGCACGCGGCAAGATCATCGTTGCGGCGAAAGAGGGACAGGCTATTCCGGCCGATTGGGCCGTGGGCCCCGATGGCGTCGCGACGACCGACGCCCTCGAGGCGCTCAAAGGCTTCGTGCAGCCGGTCGGCGGACCGAAGGGTTATGCGCTGACACTGGTCGTCGGGCTGCTCTCCACGATGCTGAGCGACGCGTTCTTCGGCAGCGAAGTCACGCATATGTACGACGATCTCGAGCGGCCGCAAAACATCGGCCACCTGTTCGCCGCCATTCCCATCGCGCTGTTCGAGGACATCGATCGCTACAAGTCGCGGATGGACAAGGCGATCGCCGAAGTTCGCGGCGTGAAGCGCGCCGCCGGTGTCGATCGGATCTTCCTGCCGGGCGAACGAGAGCTCATTTCGTTTCGCGCTTGCCGCCGGGCGGGCGTTCCCATCGCCGGCGCGATATTCGACGAACTCGTCGAACTCGGACGGGAGTATGGTGTGACGCTGGAGCGGGCATGATCGAGCCGACTAGCCGTGCGGTGATCGGGCGTACTTCCCTTTCGGTGTCCCGCCTCGGGTTCGGCTCGACGGCGCTCGGCGGCCTGTTCCAGTCGACGTCGCCGGACGCTGCGGCGCAGGCGATCGCGGCGGCGTGGACCCACGGGTTGCGCTACTTCGACACGGCGCCGCAGTATGGCAGCGGCCTTGCCGAGCGCCGGATCGGCGAGGGCTTGCGAGGCTACGCGCGCGACGACTTCGTGCTGTCGAGCAAAGTCGGCAAGCTGCTGCGGCCGCCCGGTTCCGGTATCGCGCCCACGACGCTCTTCCCGGACGCACTGCCTTTCGACGTCGTCTTCGACTACAGCTTCGAGGGCGCCATGCGCTCGCTCGAGGAAAGTCTCGAGCGGATGGGGCTAACCCGGATCGACATCCTGCTGATTCACGACGTCAATCGCAGATACCACGGCGAGCGGGTCATGGAGATGCTTGACGCGGCGCTCGCGGGGACCTGCAAGGCGCTCGCGCGACTGCGCGACCAAGGGGTGATCGGGGCGTTCGGGCCCGCGCTGAACGATGTCGACGTTGCGTTGCGGTTCGCAAAAGAGGGCGGCATCGACTGCGTGATGTTGCCGGCGCGCTATACGCTCCTCGACCAAAGTGCCGCGACCGAACTCCTGCCGGCATGCGCGGCGTCAGGCATTTCGCTGCTCGTGGCAGCCCCTTTCGACTCCGGCATTCTGGCGACCGGCGCCATACCGGGCGCACGCTATAACTACGCGGCGGCGCCGCCGGCAATCATCGATCGCGTCGACCGCATCGCCGCGGTTTGCCGCACTTTCGCCATTCCGCTGGCGGCGGCCGCACTGCAGTTTCCGCTCGCCCATCCTGCCGTGGCCAGCGTGGTCACGGGCATGCGCTCAGCCGGCGAGGTCGCGCAGAACATCGACCTCATGCGCGTTGAAATTCCGCGCGAATTCTGGCACGCGTTGCAGCGTGACAGCCTGCTCCTGGACGCGGCCGCGGTTCCGCAATGATCGCCGGGACGCGCTCAGACGCCATCCGCCAGCCGGCCGAATAAATCCGCCGGGCCCATCTGGCCGCCCTTGAGCATGAGCTCCAGCCCGTCCAGGGCGGGATTTTCACTGTGCGCGCGGCTCAAGGTCACGCCCGGGGCCATGGTGGTCTGGTAGGACAGTCCCCAGAAGCCAAGCGCCTGCACGACGTGGCTCGA
>PLYG01000575.1 GCA_003153335.1 Betaproteobacteria bacterium
ATCGGTCGGGCGAGACGGAAGATACAATCATTGCCGACATCGCCGTCGGCAGCAATGCGGGCCAGATCAAGACCGGATCGCTGTCGCGCTCCGACCGCACCGCCAAATACAACCAGTTGCTGCGCATCGAAGAAGACCTCGGCGACGTTGCCAGTTATCCGGGGCGCGACGCGTTTTATCAATTGCGATAGCTGTCCGTGCGGCTGCTTGCGCTGATTCTGGCCGGTTTCGTCATCGCGCTGCAGTATCCGCTGTGGTTTGGCAAGGGCGGTTGGCTCAGGGTTCGTGACCTGCAGCAGCAGGTGGCGGCGCAAAAGGCGATCACCGCAAAACTCGAAGCTCGCACCCGTGCGTTCGATGCCGAAGTGCGCGACCTCAAGACCGGATTCGATGCGCTGGAGGAGCGGGCGCGCTCCGAACTGGGGATGATCCGGCAGGACGAGGTCTATTTTCAGCTCGCGCCGCCAGCGCCGACTCCGCCATAGAAATAGCATGAGCTCCACCGATCAGTGAAACGCGTTTCCTCCCGTGACAATCCGGTCTGGAAAATGCTGGTCCGGCTATGCCATTCGTCGCGGGACCGGCGGAAGCTCGGCAAATGCGTCCTCGAAGGCGCGCACACTATTCTGGCCTATCTCGATCGTCTCGGGGTTCCGGAGCTCGTCGTCATCAATGAAGCGGCGATGGACGGGTTCGAGATGCGCGTTATCGTTGAACGGGCAGGAGAACGGCAGGTCATTGTCGCAGACGCACGCTTGTTCAGCGAACTGGCACAGACCGCGACGCCCACCGGCGTGCTGGCCGTCATTGCGATCCCGCAACCCGGGTCCGCGCTGCCGGGCGCGTTCAATCTGCTGCTCGAGGACGTCCAGGATCCGGGCAATGTCGGGACCATGTTGCGTACCGCCGCTGCGGCAGGTGTGACACACGCCTTTCTGTCCGGAGGTTGCGCGTTTGCCTGGTCACCGAAGGTACTGCGGGCGGGGCAAGGTGCGCATTTCTTTCTGGAAATTGTCGAATGCGCCGATCTGCCGTTGGTCGCCCGCGGATTTTCCGGCAAGGTAGTCGCAGCCGTTCCACGCGCCGATGCGTCGTTGTTCGATGCCGATTTGCGCGGGCCGATGATGTTCATGGTGGGAAACGAAGGGGCGGGACTATCGGCGGCACTGATCGCCTGCGCGACCGCGCGGGTTGCCATCCCGATGCCGGGAGGATTCGAGTCCCTCAATGCGGCCTCGGCCGCTGCCGTGTGCCTCTTCGAAAAACTGCGCCAGGAACGGATACCGCAGGTTCCGTGACAGGACTGCTAAAATAAATGGCGTTCGAGCTTCGCGTGATGCACGATGGTTGTCGCGATCTCTTCTATGGAGCGGGTGGTCGTATCGAGCATCGGAATGCCGTCCCGCTGCATCATGGCTTCGGCCGCGCGTATTTCATACTGGCAGTTCGACAGCGACGCATACATGCTTTCCGGCCGGCGCTCTGAGCGAATCCGGCTCAGCCGGTCGGGTTTGATCGTGAGCCCGAAGAGCTTTTCGCGGAATGGCTGCACCGAAAGAGGCAGCTTGCCATCGCCGAAATCATCCGGCGTCAACGGAAAATTCGCCGCGCGGATACCGAACTGGAGCGCAAGGTAAAGCGCTGTCGGCGTCTTCCCGCTGCGCGAAACTCCAACCAGAATCACCTGCGCGTTGCCGAGATCTTTGGTGGTCTGCCCGTCGTCGTGCGCGAGCGAATAGTTGATCGCGTCAATGCGCGCCAGGTACGCGTTGCTGTTGGCAACGCCGTGGGAGCGGCCCGCTGCGTGAGACGACTTCAAACCGAGTTCCGTTTCCAGCGGCGCGATGAATACCTGGAAAAAATCCAGGAACAGCGCGTTGGCGCGCGCCAGGCGCCCGCTCATGGCGTCATCGACCATCGATGAGAGCACGATGGGCCTCTTGCCATCGCGCTCGCCGGCAAGATTGATCTGCTCGATCGCGTGGTCGATCTTCTTCCGGGTATCGACAAAGGGCAGCGTGGTGCGCTGAAAATCGAGGCCTTCAAACTGAGTGAGCAAACTGTTGCCCAGCATTTCAACCGTGATGCCGGTCCGGTCCGAAATGAAAAAGACAGTGCGCCTGTCGTTCATTTACGATTNNGGGCATAGGCGGCAGATCGCCGAAGTCCATCCAGGATTCTCCCGGGCCGTGATAGTCCGATCCGCATGAGGCAAGAAATCCGAAGCGCAGCGCGTAGGTCGCATATTCGGCGTATTGCGCGTGCGTATGACTGCTGGTCAACACCTCGATCGCATCGCCGCCGCGGTCCCTGAATTCGGCCAGCAGTTCCTGCATACCGGCCCGGTTGACCTTGTAGCGCCCGGGATGGGCGAGTACCGCCTGGCCCCCGGCGCCATGGATCCAGCCCACCGCGTCGGCAAGCGATGCCCACACATGTTCGACGTATCCCGGCTTGCCGGGAGTCAGGTAGCGCTTGAACACTTCGCGGACGTCCTTGACTTGGCCGGTTTCGACCAGAAATCGCGCAAAGTGGGTCCGGCTGAGCAACTGCTCGTTCGCAGCGAACCTGACGGCGCCTTCGAAAGCGCCGGGAATTCCCGCCCGCTCCAGGGATTCTCCGATCAGCCGGGCGCGGCTAAGGCGGCCGGACCGGATCACGCGCATCCCTTCGACCAACGGCGGCGAATCGGGATCGATCCCTAGCCCCACTATATGCAAAGTCAGATCACGCCAGCTAACCGAGAGTTCGGTGCCGTCGATGAATTCCAGACCCTTGCTGGCCGCCGCGTCCCTGGCTTCGGCCAGGCCGGCAATTTCGTCGTGGTCGGTCAGCGCCAGCACGTTGACGCCACGGGCGGCAGCGCGTTCGACCACCGCGCTCGGGGTAAGCGTTCCGTCCGAAACGGTTGAATGGCAATGCAGGTCGTAGCGCGGCTGGACGGTCATGAATGAACCAGGTGAACTTTGCCGATTCTAGCACCGGCCCGAGGAATCTCGCCGCGATGATGATCGCATATGCCTGTGTCGGCGTCCGGGTGCCGGCCTTGGTTGTGGCACAGAGCAGACACCCGTCGTGTGCCACAACCGTCTGGATATAGCAAATGGGACAATTTATGCTAGACTTATTCCATCGTACTATCTTGTGTTCTGGAAAGCCCGGTGCGTCTGCAACGCGGTGCCCAGGAAGGCTTTAATGCTAACGGAGTGTTGGTGAAACTGTTTGATCGTATCCTGAATCCGCGGGACATCCGGCGCAAGCTCGGCATGAACCAGGAGCAATTCTGGACGAAGATCGGGGTCACCCAGAGCGGTGGATCCCGTTATGAAAGCGGACGGGACATGCCCAAGCCCGTGCGCGAGTTGTTGCGCCTGGTGCACGTGGAAAACATCGATCTGTCGCGCGTGCGCCGCGAGGACTTCGAGATCATCGAATTCCTCAAGGATACGCATCCCGACTTGTACAAGAGTTTGCGTATGGCCGTGAGATCGCGGGAGCGCAGTCCAAGTTCGCTCGAAGAATCTCCGCGCACGCCCCCGGGTTCACCGCAACAGTCCTGAGCCCGGAAGGGCTGTCGGATTTCCTGTGATTTCGCTCCGGCGAGACAACAAATTGTCTCGATCGCCGTGCTGCATCGCACAATAAGCTCCCCAGAAGCGATACAATTTCGCCGCGTATTGTCGCGCGCTTATCTGCCGGAAATCACATGAATTCGAGTCCTTACGTCGTGTCGTTTGATCGCTTGCGAATGACCGATGTGGACAAGGTCGGCGGCAAGAATGCGTCCTTGGGAGAAATGATCAGCCAGCTTGCGGCGCAGGGCGTGCGAGTGCCCGGCGGATTTGCCACGACCGCCGAGGCATTTCGGGGTTACCTGAAAGCCAATCGACTCGACCAGCGCATCGCCAGCCGCCTTGGCCCCGTCGACGTAGAAGATGTGATGGAGCTCGCGAAGGCGGGCGCCGAAATTCGAGGATGGATGACGGCTGCGCCCCTACAGCCGGAACTTCGGGATGCGATAGCCGCAGCGTATGCGGCAATGGTCGCGCAGACAGGCGAAGAATTTTCGGTGGCGGTCCGATCCTCTGCAACAGCCGAGGATTTGCCTGATGCGTCATTTGCCGGGCAACAAGAAACATTCCTTAACATCAATGGATTGAACAATATACTTCATGCCATAAAGGAAGTATTCGCGTCACTCTACAATGACCGGGCCATTGCCTATCGCGTCCACAAGGGATTCGTCCACGCCGAAATCGCCCTATCGGCTGGGGTGCAGCGCATGGTTCGCAGCGATCTGGGCGCCGCGGGCGTCATGTTCACGCTGGACACGGAATCCGGGTTTGACCAGGCCGTTTTCGTGACCTCTTCGTATGGCTTGGGAGAAACCGTCGTGCAGGGCGCAGTCAACCCCGACGAGTTTTACGTCTACAAGCCCAATGTTGCCGCCGGCCGCCCGGCTGTGCTGCGTCGAACGTTGGGCGAAAAGGCCATCAAGATGGTTTTTTCGAACGCGCAATCTGCGGGAAAGTCGGTTGCGACCGTGGATGTGCCAGCCGAGGAGCGTGCCCGGTTTTCACTCAGCGACGCCGAGGTCGAAGAGTTGGCGCGCTTTGCGTTGATCATTGAACGCCACTACGGGCGGCCCATGGACATCGAATGGGGCCGCGACGGACAGGATGCCAAGCTGTACATCCTGCAGGCTCGGCCCGAGACGGTAAAGTCACAGCAGGGCAAAGGCGCGCAAACCAAGTTCAAGCTGGGCAGCAAGTCCACGGTGCTGGCGACCGGGCGGGCGATCGGACAAAAGATCGGGCAGGAGAAAGTGCGCCTGATACAGAGAACGAACGAAATGGAGCGGGTACAACCCGGCGACATCCTCGTGACCGACATGACCGATCCGGACTGGGAGCCCGTGATGAAACGGGCGGCGGCCATTGTCACCAATCGTGGCGGCCGGACGTGCCACGCTGCCATTATCGCGCGCGAACTCGGGGTGCCTGCCGTGGTGGGGTGTGGCGATGCGACCAGCGTCCTAGTGGACGGGCAGGTGGTGACGGTCAGCTGCGCCGAGGGCGACACCGGAACTGTCTACGAGGGAATGCTTCCTATCCTGACCACCGAGGTGCTGCTCGGGGCAATGCCGCCGTCGCCGGTCAAGATCGCGATGAACGTCGGCAACCCAGAACTCGCGTTCGACTTTTGCCAGATTCCCAACGAGGGCGTTGGCCTCGCGCGCCTTGAAATGATTATTAACAATGGAATAGGAATCCATCCTAAAGCATTACTGGAATATGGGTGGAATCCGGCCTGGCTGCCCGAGGACATCCGCGCAAGAATAGGCGCCAAGGTTTCCGGCTATCCAAACCCCGTAGAGTTCTACGTCGAAAAGATCAAGGAAGGGGTGGCCCCGATCGCTACGGCATTCTGGCCCAAGCCGGTCATTGTCCGGCTGAGCGATTTCAAATCCAACGAGTATTCCAACCTCATTGGCGGGCAACTCTATGAACCACATGAGGAAAACCCGATGCTCGGCTTCCGGGGTGCCTCGCGCTACATTTCCCCGGAATTCTATGAGTGTTTCCAGATGGAATGCCAAGCGCTCAAACGGGTACACGACGACATGGCGCTGACGAACCTGGAAATCATGGTGCCGTTTGTGCGGACCTTAGGCGAAGCGGACCGCGTGATCGGGCTCCTGGCGCAGAACGGCCTTTCGCGCGGGGAAAACGGGCTGCGCGTGATCATGATGTGCGAAATCCCGTCCAATGCGATTCTCGCGGACCGGTTCCTCGAACGTTTTGATGGATTCTCCATCGGCTCCAACGACATGACCCAACTGACGCTGGCAGTGGATCGGGATTCAGGCGGATCGATCGCGGCGACGTTTGATGAACGTGACGAAGCGGTCAAGGCCATGCTCTCGATGGCGATTGCCGCCTGCCGCAAGGCTGGCAAGTATGTCGGTATCTGCGGGCAGGGGCCTTCGGATCATCCCGATTTGGCTGTCTGGCTGTCCGACCAGGGAATCAATAGTATTTCGCTCAATCCCGATTCGGTGGTCGACACGTGGATGTTCCTCGCCCGGCGCTAGTTCAGTTCGCCCAAGTGCCTTGAAAGAGCCGGCTTCCATCCGGGTTGCCCTCCGCCCGTCCCGTCTGATTACCGGCTGGCTGGTTGGCCTGCACGGAGCAACGCTGGTGCCGCTATGGTGGTCGGCGTTGCCGGTCTGGGCTGGCGCGGGGCTGGCAATCGCAATTGCCCTTCACGGCGGGTGGGCGATCCGGCGATTTGGGCGGCTGCAGAGTCCACGGTCCGTGGCCGGCATCGCCCTGCAACCCGGCGCCGGCTGTACGCTGACAGCCCGCAACGGCGCCGAGTTCAGCGGTCCGGTCGACCCTTCGACACTGGTCATTGGCTCTCTGGTCATACTGTCCGTCAAGGGGTCAGCCGGGCATCCACGCTCCCGCGCGATTGTCGTGCGGGACATGCTCGACGAGGACGATTTCCGCCGGCTCAGGGTCGGCCTGAAATGGGGCGGATCTCAGGAGCCCGACGGCAGCAAGGCCTGAGCATCGATGACCTTTCCGCGATACCGGTCTGTGTCCGGGCCGAGCAGTGTCAGGTAGAGCGAGGCCAGCGATTCGACGGGACGCAAGACAGCGGGATCATCGCCAGGGTGGGTACGGCGGCGCATCGGGCTGGCAATGGGACCGGGGATGACACCCATCACCGCCAGGTTGGGTGTGTTTTCCCACTCATCTGCCAGCACATGCACCAGGGCTTCCAGCCCCGCTTTTGCGGCCGCGTAGCTTCCCCAATAGGCCTTCGGTTCATGACCGCGTGTGTCCAGCGTAAAGATGACCTTGGCCGCCGGTACCCGCCTGAGCATGGGGAGCATGGCACGCGTCAAGGCTGCCGGCGCAGCCAGATTCACCCTCAGGGTCGAGATCCAGTCCTCCATCGTGTGCTGCTCGAACGGCGCCAGGCGTCTGAGCGATCCGGCGCAGTGCACGATCGCGTCCAGTCGTCCCAACTGCTTGTTGATTGCCTCGGCTGCGTCGGCGTAGGCGTGGCTGTCAGCCTTTTCAAAGTCCAGTGGCAGGATCGCAGGTTCGGGCGCGCCCGACTCCAGGATCGAATCGTAAAGCGCCTCCAGCTTGCGCACCACCCGGCCGTGCAAGGCAACGGTGGCGCCCGCCTGGGCAAATGCGCGCGCAAGGACTTGCCCCAGCCCACCGGTGGCGCCGGTGACCAGAACTACGCCACCGCGTGGCTGCGGTCGGCCCGAGTCGGACGCATCAGATGGCAAATCGGTCATTGAACTTGGCGGGAAATGTGCTGGGCCCGCCGGCAAAGGCTGCCGACTCCAGTCCCGGGGCGGGAAAATCGGCCGGCGGCGGGCCAGCCGACAGTGCAGGCGTCGGAATTATCAGGGATCGATCAGGGTAACGGTGGCTGTCGCCGTGCCGCCATGTCCGTCGCTGATGGTGTAGGTGAAAGTCGTGTGGTTGAAACTGAAAGGCATCCTATAGCGCAATGACCTGGCATCCGCGTTGATCGCCACGCTGCCGGACAGCGGCTGGGTCAACGAGACGATCGTCAGGCTGTCGCCATCCGGATCGCTGTCGTTCGCCAGCACGTCGAGATCGGTAAACTGCTGCGTGATCTGGAACGTATCGTCGCGCGCAACCGGCGGCTGGTTGATAGCCTGAACCGTTATTGCCACGGTGGCGCTGGCGCTTCCCCCGCGGCCGTCCGCAATGCTGTAGGTGAAGGTGTCCGACCCTACAAAGCCGGTTGCGGGCGTATAGCTGATGCGGTTGTTGACGATACTTGCCGTCCCATGTCCGGGAGCGCTAAACGTGGTGATGGTCAGCGGATCGCCATCCGGATCGCTGTCATTCGCCAGCACGTTGAGAATGTTGGCGCTCGAGTTCTGATCGACGATATAGGCATCGTTTTGCGCGACCGGCGGATGATTGATCACTACCGGCTGGACGGTGATTGCCACGTTCGCGCTCGCGGTGCCGCCCCTGCCGTCCGTAATGGTATAGGTGAAGGCGTCGGCCCCGCTGTAGCCCGACGCCGGGGTATAGCTGACTTTGTTGTTTGCGATGCTGGCCGTTCCGTGCGGGGGCGCACCCAAGGAAGTGATCGTCAGCGGATCGCCATCTGGATCGCTGTCGTTGGCCAGTACGTTGAGACTGTTGGCACTCGAATTCTCGTCCACCGTGTAGGCATCGTTTTGTGCGACCGGAGGATGATTGATCA
>PLYG01000506.1 GCA_003153335.1 Betaproteobacteria bacterium
ACGTAACGGGTGTTCGAACCCTGGCCGCGCACGGTGCGCTTCATCGACGCGGGTTCGATCAACCGCGGGGCGACGCCCTTGGCCGCAGGCGCCCAGCAGAGCGCGATCTCCGCCGGTGTGAGCGCGGCGATCCGTACATTGCGGCCGGGCGGCAAATACACCGCATAGGGGCCGACATCCTCGAAGGGACTGGCGCGGTCGCCCAGATCGTTCCACGCGAGACCGCCACTGGCGACCGCGATGCGGCCGGACACGATCACGATGCACAGCTCGCGGCCTCCGGTGTTGCCCTCGACCTTTTTGCCTGCGCCCAAGCGCAGCGCTTCGAATCCCACATACCGCCAACCGGCGGATTCGGGCGTCACACGCACGATGCTGCGGCCTTCGCGCGCGGCTTTGACCAGCAGTGGCGCGCTCATTGCCTTGCCTCCGGCCGCGATTCGATCCTTGCCGCTGCCCGTGCGGCAGCGCCTGCCGCGCGTGCCCGATCGGCGGGCTCGCCATCGACCAGCGCGCGCAGGTAACAGTACGCCATGTCCGCGTAGCGATAGGCGGGAGCGACCGCAGGATCCTGTTCGCCTTCGACAACGAGCCAGCCGCGATAACCCGCGGCGCGCAGAATGGCGATCACCGCGGCGAAATCGACGCAGCCTTCGCCCGGCGTGCTGAACGCGCCATTCATCACCGCCGTCAAGAAACTCCAGTCGCGGTTGCGCGCCATCTTTGCCACATTCGGCCGCACGTCCTTGCAGTGGACGTGATTCACCCGCGCCACGTGGCGGCGCAACTCGGTGGGCGCGTCGCCGCCGGAAAATGTGGCGTGTCCCGTATCGTGCAAGAGCCCGACCTCAGGCCCGGTAAGGCGCAGCAGCCGGTCGACGTCTTCGGGCGTCTCGATGTAGGCGCCCATGTGGTGGTGATACGCGAGCTGAACCCCGCGCGCGGACAGGTGCCGCGCGAAGCGGGTCACGCGCTTCCCGTACTGCTCCCATTCGGGATCGCTGCGAAAGCGCGGCCGGCGCTTGAGCGGCACCGCGCTGCCCTGGATCGAATCGGCAACCTCGCCGTAGACCATGACCCTGGCGCCGTTCGCCGCCAGCAAGGTCAGATGTTGTTCGACGGCGGCAATTTCGTCTTCGACCGAACGCCGCGCCAACTGTCCCGAATACCAGCCCGACACACACGCCAGGTCATAGGCTCCAAGCGCGGCCTTCAGCGCCTCGGGTTCGCGCGGAAACTTGTTGCCGAGCTCGAAGCCTTCGTACCCGATCTGTTTGCCCTCGGACAGCGCCGTTGCCAGCGATGTTTCGCCGCCCAGCGAGGGCAGATCATCATTGGTCCAGGAAATCGGGTTGATTCCAATTCGCACGTCGAATCCCATGTTACGGCCTCTGCTTTTGTTTGCCCTGCTCCCAGGCGCTGCGCGCCTCGCGCACCGCTTCCCACTCCGACACTTCGGGAACGCCAACCTCCCACCACCAGCCACCGACTTCGGTGGAGCGGAGCGGATCGGTGTCGATCACGATCACGGCGGTCCGGTCCGCCCGACGCGCCTGGACCAGCGCAGCGTCGAGTCCGGCGATCGAGTCCACGTGCTCGGCCACGGCGCCCAGCGAGCGCGCGTGTGCGGCAAAGTCGATGGGCGGCGCGCCGATCGGCCCCTGCACGCAATCATCGAACTGGTTGTTGAAGCCGGGAACGCCGGAGGCGACCTGCAAGCGGTGGATGCAACCGTAGCCGCGGTTGTCCTGCACGACGATCAGCAGCTTGATCCCCAGCATCACCGAGGTGGCGATTTCGGAATTCAGCATCAGGTAGCTGCCGTCGCCGACCATCACAATCACCTCGCGCTCAGGGTACGCCATTTTCACGCCGATGCCGCCGGCGATTTCGTAGCCCATGCACGAGTAGCCATACTCGACGTGGTAGGCGCCGGGAATTGCCGCGCGCCAGAGCTTGTGCAGCTCTCCCGGCAGCGAGCCCGCCGCGCAGACAACGATATCGTGCGCCGCGGACTCGGGATGCGAGCGCTGCACCGCGCCCAGCACTTCGCCATCGTAGGGCAACGCCGGTGGTGCCACTTCCCGCGCATCGACAATGCGGGAAACCGTGTCGCGCCACGCATCGGCCGCGCGGACCGCCTGGTCGCGCCAGCCCGCTTCCGCCGACCAGCCGGCCAGTTGCGCCGAGAGCGCGGCCAGCGTCGTCGCGGCATCGCCGACCACCGGGACTGCGCGCAGCTTGATGGCGTCGAATGCATTGACATTGATCGCCACCAGCCGCGCCTGCGGAAACAGCGAGTGTGATCCCGTGGTGAAATCCTGCAGCCGCGTGCCGACCGCGATGATGGCATCGGCGGCATGGGCCAGCGTATTCGAGGCGATCGCGCCGGTCACGCCGATGGCGCCCGCCTGCAGCGGATGATCCCACGGCAACGCGCTTTTTCCCGCCTGCGTTTCCGCGACCGGAACATGATGGGTTTCGGCGAAGCGGCGCAATTCGGCGGGTCCGCCGTCGCTGTAGAGCACGCCGCCACCCGCGATCAGCAGTGGGCGTTGGGCTGCACGCAACAGGTCCGCGGCGGCCTCGACTTCGATCGCTTCGGGAACGGGCGCACGCACCCGAACCATCGCCGGTTCGAAAAACGCCTCCGGAAAATCATACGCCTCGGCCTGCACATCCTGCGGCAGCGCCAGCGTCACCGGTCCGCACCGGGCCGGGTCGGTCAACACGGCGATGGCGCGCGGCAGCGCCGTCAGCAATTGCTCTGCTGCCACGATGCGGTCGAAGTAACGTGATACCGGCCTGAAGCAATCGTTGGCC
>PLYG01000513.1:0-1269 GCA_003153335.1 Betaproteobacteria bacterium
GCTATGCGCTGACCGAGTTCCTCGTCCTCGCGATCGCGGTCATTGCGGGCTTCAATTCGGTGCCACTGCTGATCGCGCGCTGGTACGAGTTGACGCCGATCCTGCAGATACACGCGAGCTGGTACGCGCTCCCGCTCATCATCAGCATGGCCGTGCTCGCGCTGACGGCGATCGAGCGCCTGGTCGCTCTGCACCGGCCTACGGTGCAGCGGGTAGGCGGCGCGTTCTTCGCGTTCGTGTTCATGCTCGCGCTGACGCGTGACGCCTGGCGACCCTGGTTCGCGGGGGATACGGCGCTCGCCCTCGCGCTCGGCCTGTTTTTCAGCACCGTACTGATCGGGCTGCCCGTCGGTTTCGCACTGCTGTTCGGGACCCTCGGCTTTCTGTACGCCTCCGGCACGGTACCGATGGTCGCGCTCGCCCAGAACATGGTCGACGGCACCGGCAATTTCGTGTTGCTCGCGCTGCCGTTTTTCATTTTCGCCGGCATGATCATGGAGACCGGCGGCATCAGCCTGCGCCTGGTGCGCTTCGTGCACGCGCTGGTCGGACATTTCCGCGGCGGACTGCTGCAGGTCATGGTGGTGAGCATGTATATCGTCTCGGGCCTGTCCGGCGCGAAGACCGCCGACGTGGCCGCAGTGGGCTCGGTCATGCGCGACATGCTGCGCCGGGAAGGCTACAGCCTGGAGCAGAGCGCCGCCGTGCTCGCGGCCTCGGCCGCGATGGGCGAAACCTTGCCGCCGAGCATCGCGATGCTGGTGCTTGGCTCGGTCACGTCGCTGTCCATCGGCGCGCTGTTCGTCGCCGGAATCGTCCCGGCCGCAGTGGTCGCCGCCTGCCTGATGACGCTGATCTACTTTCAGGCGCGGCGCGCCAACGCCAAGCGCCTGCCACGCGCGAGCCTGCGCCAGATCGCGCGCGCGGGCCTCGGCGGCATACTGCCGCTGCTCATGCCGGTGATCCTGTTCGTCGGCATCCTGCTCGGCATCGGCACCCCCACCGAAGTCTCCTCCTTCGCGGTGATCTACGGCATCGTGCTTGCCGGCCTGATCTATCGCGAGCTCGGCGCGCGCGAGTTCATACGCTGCATCATCGACTGCGCCGCGATTTCCGGCATGATCCTGTTCATACTCGCCGCGGCGTCGAGTTTCTCCTGGGTGCTCACCGTCGCCTACCTGCCGCAACGCCTGGTCGAGATCCTGACCGGCGTGCACGAGAGCCAGTGGCTGTTCATGCTCGGCTCGATCCTGCTGCTGATCGTGGTCG
>PLYG01000513.1:1275-3957 GCA_003153335.1 Betaproteobacteria bacterium
TCGGCTTCTATGTCTCCTGCGCCGTGTGCGAGACCACCATCGAGAAATCGACGCGCGCGATGATTCCGTTCCTGGTCGTGCTGTTCCTCGGCCTGTTGCTGGTGGCGCTGGTGCCCTGGTTCACCCTGTTTCTGCCCGCGACCTTCCATCTCGGCGGCTGAGCGTTCCCGGGAGGCCGGGACACGCTTGCGGCAGAACCGGCACCACGCACAGCACCATGCCGCGCAAGTTCGTGGCATCCTCGCGCACCTGGGCCAGGCGACATCGCTGCCGCCCATAGCGCAGGCTCGCGGCCCGCCGCTTTGGCAGATGCCGGATGCCGTGCAGGACAAGTTCGACCCACAGGTCCAGCCGGCACCGGACTACGAATCGAGATGCGGATTATCGCCTTCATCAACGCGGCACGTACCGTGCGGCAGATTCTGGAGCACCAGGGCGATCCGACCCGGCCTCCGCACGCGACCCACCGCGGTGGGTGGCCATTGGCGGATGGCGGATGGCGGCCAAGACCGACGCTGGCTCGCGACAACGAGTTCGCGCCGCACCGCCTCGAGATCGGCCCTTGCGACGAAACGCCTGTTCGACATCGGCCGGCGGTGACGCGTCGCAGTGCCCGGAAGCAAGTGCCGGCCAGGTCGCGAAGTGGGTTTGAACTGTGTGTTGGGCTACGCCAAGACGCTCGAGCTCGCCAAAGAGGCAGGCATCGAGGATCAAGTTCCCGCTGATCATGTTCTTCACGGCAATGATCAGTTCCCGGCCCGAGCGAGTTGCATGTGCATCTCGCGAAGTACCGCAGCAACACAGGTCCGCCTTTGACAGCCCCCGAGTTGATGATCCGGACGCTGATCATCGGCTACTGTTTCGGGATTCATTCCGAATGCCGCCTCTGTGAAGCACTGCACCTGAATCTGTCCTGTCTTCTGCCTGCGGCAGCGACGCCGGCTACAGAGCCGAGCCTCGCAGGTGCGTCGCGATGGGGCGCCCGTTCTCCGGTCGGTGGCGGGGACTGCGCGCTGTTGCCACCGCACGACACTTACGAGCCGCCCGGTGCACCCACGCGGGAATGACCTGGACACGAACCCCTCCAGCGGCGTAAATTTTACCCCATGGTTTGTAGGGTCAAACGCGAACACGCGATCAACGGGAGAAGATAGTGAGATTGATACATTTGGACCGAGTCTTCGGCGCGATGTTGGTACTGGGGGCGACGCTGGTCGCGGGCGGCGCACACGCGGGAGGCTATTTCCTTAACTTCAGCGGCACACCGTCGGTAATGGGCTGCACGGACCACTCTTACGTGGTCGGTACGGGGATTTCCTACTCGTGGAACCTGCCGAGCAACAATCCGGCAGTGCATGTCACCATCACTGCGGGGACGGCCACGGTCACTGATATTTCCGATTCGCTCTCCGGCCCGTCGGGAACGGTCAACTTGCCGCTGCTCGTAGCCAACCCATTCCCGACCCAGACACCCCCGTATCCCGTCACCTACACAATCACGCCTCTCATCCCCGGCGCATCGTCGTCGTCGTTCAGTTTCGTCTGCGGCGGCGCGGCCGGCTCGAACTTCACGATCACCAACGGCGCCAGCTTCGGTTACACCATTCCCACGCTCGACCCATTCTGGTTGATCGCGCTGGTGGGACTGCTGTGGCTGGTTGCGCTGCGGGCCCTGCGACGGGCATCGGCGGCGGGCTGACGGGTTCCTTGCGCCGGCGCGCCGCGTGTTGCGCCGGTGAAAATTTTTGTCCGGCATCGAGCAGGACGGCCGCACCAAGCTCAAAGGCGGGTGTCCGGCGCGCAGAGCTGAGGTAGAATACCTACCTGGTAAAACTTTCGGAGTGCGTGATGAGTGCGGTGCTTGTATCAACCAAAGGACAGATCGTTCTCCCCGCCGCCGTCCGCAAGGCGCTCGGGCTGAAGCCTGGAATGCGTGTCGAGATCCGGGTCGAGGGCAAAGGTGCGCGCATCACTCCGGCGCCTGTCAAGAATACAGCGAAGCTTTCCGAGATCCAGGCAATCCTCAAGTATTCCGGCCCGCGGGTGCCTGTGAAGGACATGCGGGTCACGGACTACAAGGCCTGACGGCGTGCGCGCCCTGGATACCAACGTGCTGGTGCGCGCCCTGGTGCAGGATGACGCTGTACAGGGACGGCGTGCTCAGGCCTGCCTGAGCGCTCAGCCGGTATATGTTCCAGTAACGGTCATCCTTGAATTGGAGTGGGTGCTGCGCTCGCGATACGGGTATTCGCCCAAAGCGATTGCGGACGCGATGGAAAAGCTCGCGATACTGGAAAATGCCGTCGTGGGTGAGCAGGCGGCAGTTGTTGCGGCGGCCCGGAAAATGCGGCAAGGCTGGGACTTCGCTGACGCGCTTCACCACGCACTGGCCGCCGGCTGCGATGATTTCGCCACCTTCGACACCAATCTCGCACGGCGCGCGGGCCGTGATGATTCGACTGCTCCCCCGGTGATCGCGATCTGACGGAGCAAGCCGGATCTGAACCGGTGACCCGGATTCAGGAGGTCATCACCGCGCAAAAGGTGAATTGAATCGACCGATTCCGGCCTGCGCGTCAATCCACCCTTGCCGAATCTGCCCGAGGTGGAAGTGGTCAACGCCAAGGCCGCCGCGCGCCTGCAGGGCGCTTCAATTAGTCTGAAGTTCCTACCATACGGAGT
>PLYG01000069.1 GCA_003153335.1 Betaproteobacteria bacterium
CCAGTGCAACCAGGCCATCGTGCGCTGCACCCGCGAGGAAGAATTGTTCCCGCAAATCTGTCGCGTCGCGGTGCAGTACGGCGGCATGAAAATGGCGTGGATTGGCGTCATGGACCCGAATACTCGGATGGTCCGGCCGGTTGCCAGTTTTGGTGATCACGCCGACTCGTATCTGAAAGGCATTGAAATCTCGGTGGATGCGATTAGTGCGCTCGGGCGAGGTCCGACTGGTACCGCCATCCGCGAAAACCAACCCGTCTGGTGTCAGGATTTCGGGAACGACCCGCGCACCGCGCCCTACGGCTGGGGCGCTTCGGCCTCTCTGCCGATCCATCGGAATGGTGTCCCTGTTGACGTTATCACCCTGTATGCCGGCGAGGTCGGCGCTTTTGATGAAGCCGTGCGCCAACTGTTGGTCGAAATGGCGACGGATATCGACTTCGCGCTCGACAACTTCGCGCGCGAGGCCGCGCGCGAGCGGGCGCAGCAGAATCTGCGCGCTGCGGAAGAGCAGTTCCGCGGTCTCGTCGAGCAGTCGATTGCCGGCACCTACATTGTCCAGGATGGCAAATTCGCGTACGCGAATCCGCGCTACGCCGAAATTTTCGGTTACGGCTCAGCTGACGAGTTGATCGACCGCGATTTCCTGTCGATGGTCGCCGAGAAGGACCGCGACGTCGTTGCGGAAAACATACGCCGGCGGATCGAAGGTGAGATCCACGAAATTAGTTACGAGTTCACCGGCCTGCGCAAGGACGGCTCGACAGTCGAAATCGGCGTGCATGGGGCGCGAGCCACCCACCACGGCCGGGCCGCGGTGATCGGGCTGATCCAGGACATCTCCGAGAAAAAACGCGCCGAGGAGCAGATCCAACGCTATCTCAAGCAGCTTCGAACCGCGTTCATGAGTACCGTCGAGGTGGCGACGAGCCTGAGCGAAATGCGCGATCCCTACACCGCGGGCCACGAGCGGCGCGTGGGCAAGATCGCCGCGGCGATCGGCGCCGAGCTCGGATTCGACGAGCAGCGCATCGAGGGTCTGCGGGTGGCAGGTTTCCTGCACGACATCGGCAAGATCACCATTCCGGCGGAGATCCTCGCCAAGCCCGGCAAGCTTACCGCGGTCGAATTCGAGCTGATCCAGGGGCATGCCCAGGCGAGCTACGACGTGCTGAAGGGCGTGGAGTTTCCCTGGCCGGTGGCCGAAGTCGCACTGCAGCACCACGAGCGCATGGACGGCACCGGCTATCCGCAGGGCCTGAAAGGCGACGCGATCCTGCTCGAGGCGAGAATTCTCGCCGTGGCCGACGTGGTCGAGGCGATGTCCTCGCACCGGCCGTACCGTCCGGGACTAGGGATCGACAAAGCGCTCGCCGAAATCGAGCGCGGTCGCGGCACCGAATATGACCCGATGGTTGCCGATGCCTGCCTGAAGCTGTTCCGGGAAAAAGGCTACGCGATCCCGGCTTGATCGGACGTCTGATCAGGAAGCAGGCGATGCTTGGATGCAAGAGCTAACCACATTTTTACAGGCTTGAAGGCCGGCACCGTGTCACTCAGAATGTTGGTGCCGGGCACCGCTGAGGGAGATTGTCTGGCAACACACCAACCACAACCGAATGCCGGAACGGCATCGAATGGGCTCCCCTACAGGCTTGGCGATCATCCAAGCTGGTTCAGATAGTAGTGATTTTTCGTGGTGCACAAACCCCGGCGCCATTCGACCGGCCGGTCCCCATACGTATAGGCCACGCGTTCGACGGCAAGCAACGGCGTTCCCACCGCAACTTTCAGGATCTCCGCGCTCGCGGGGTCAGCGGCGATCGCCTTGATCCGCTCGTCGGCGCGCACCATCCGGACACCGAACTGTGTCTCGAAAAAACTGTAGGTCGAGCCGCGGTAGGCGTCATAACGAGCCTTGGTCAAGCCCTTGAACAGCGCGGCCGGAAGCGTGATTTCGTCCAGCACAACGGGCTCGTCCGAGTATTCGAGCACGCGGCGCAGTATGACCACCGCCTCGCCCGGCCGCAAGAGCAGCAGGCGGGCGACCTCGGCGGAGGCCTTCCCGCGCCGGATATCGACCAGCCTGCGGTGCGGATACTCGTCAACGCCATCGACGCGCCGGATGCGCAAAAAACGGAACATCGAGGATTTTTCCTCGGTATGCGTGGCGACAAAGGTGCCTTTGCCCTGGCGGCGGACCACGATGTTTTCGGCGGCGAGTGCATCGATGGCCTTGCGCACCGTGCCCTGACTCACCTTGTAGCGCGCAGCGAGCACCATTTCACTGGGGATGGCTTCGCCCGGTTTCCACTCGCCCGCGTCCAGACTTTGGGTGAGCAAGTCCTTGATCTGCAGATAAAGCGGTTGAAACGACGGGCCTTGTACGCTGTTCATGCCGGCTATTATTGCCGCCGGTGCAACCGATGTCCAATGAAAACTTATATCTTATATAAGACATAAGACAGGGTTGACTGAAATGCGACGTCGGCGTAAACTGTTTTTATAGTCTTCAGTCGGGTAAAAAGCCGGATGGGAGCGCGATTTCCTTGCGCCACCGCAAAGGATGGGCCGCGCAGGGCTGTTAATGTCCCCGTGCTAGCAAACCCGATGCACTTCCCACACGACACGCCAGGAGTCATGCCATGAAACGTCCCGTTCGCGTTGCCATCACCGGCGCCGCCGGTCAGATTGGATATAGCCTGTTGTTCCGCATCGCCAACGGCGACATGCTGGGCAAAGATCAGCCCGTCGTGCTGCAGCTGCTGGAAATTCCCGACGAAAAGGCCCAGAAGGCGCTCGCAGGCGTGATGATGGAAGTCGATGACTGCGCGTTTCCGTTGCTGGCCGNNTGGGCAATCCCGCCAACACCAACGCCTATATCGCGATGAAGTCGGCGCCGGACCTCTCCCGGCGAAATTTCACCGCGATGTTGAGGTTGGACCACAACCGCGCGCTGTCGCAACTCGCGGCCAAGACCGGCAAGCCAATAAGCAGTATCGAAAAACTGATCGTCTGGGGCAACCACTCGCCCACC
>PLYG01000522.1 GCA_003153335.1 Betaproteobacteria bacterium
CAGTAGCGCAGCAGCCGTTCCCGCCCCGCCCGGTCGGCACCTTCGATGCACACCGCGGCATCCACCGAGAAACCCCCGCCGTGTGCCCAGCCGCCCATCCACCAGGATGCGTATCCCTGCTGGTCACCTACTGAACGGAGCAGAACACCACGCCCTCACCACTCCAGCCCTTCGCCACCATCTGATTGTAGGTCGTGTCGCTGGTCGTATAGCGATGATTCGAATCGTGTTGCGCAAAACGGCCGTTGTACACCCGCTTCACGGGAATGGTGCCGGCCGGACACGAGCCGTCGCTGTTGCGCGGCCATCCGGAGAAATCGTAACTCTCGAAGTGCCATCCCGGGTCGAGTTGGACCGCCGCGCATTCATCGTAGTCGATGGTATAGAAGTGGCCGTTGGGGCCGCCCGCGGTCTGGACCCCATAGAACCGGCAGACACGATCCGGTCCGCCGCTTTTCCACGTTTGTCCGGTACGGCTCCAGCCCGGGCCGGCGCTGCCCCCATCGATCGCCGTCGCCTCGTTCGGATCGGCGGTGATGAAGTAGTGATTGAGGGTGGTATTGTAGAACTCGACGACATTGGTGGTCGTTTCGACCCCGACATAGCGGGCAACAAACGCCGATCCACCGAGCGCATCGGTGGTCCCGGCGATCAGAATCTTGGCGTCGGGTTGCACGGCGATGCTCAAGGCATTGGTGTTGGCAACGCTTACGGCCTTGGCGCTGCCACCTGCGGCGCTGCCCGCCGCGGCTGCGCCAATGCTGGTGATGATCGGCGACACCGCGGTAGGTGCACCGCCGCCGGCGATCGGGTAAAGCGCGACGCGGGCAGCCGATGTTCCATTGCCCACTTCGTTGAGAACCACGGCCATCGTGTCTGCAGAGACGGCTGCCGCCTCCCCGGCAAAGACCCCCTTCGGATAGGTGAAGGTAATCGCATTGAGCGTACAGTCCGGTTTCAGTTGACGGCCGAAAAACTGGGTGCCATTCGCTTCGCCCACGAAGGTCACCAAGCCGGAGCCGGGATCATAGAACCCGCCGGTCGTGTCCGGAAGCACGAACTGGTTGGTGCGCGGGAGCACCTCTTTCACGGTGCTGCCGCAGGTCCCCGGGTTTCCATTCGCGTCGAAGTTGGCGACCCCGATGCCGGGGTGGGCAGGATCGAGCTTGCTCACGCCCCCGATCACCACGCCGTCCGCCGTTGCCGCGATCCATCGACCCTGAAAATTGCCTTGGGCGAACGCATAACCGCCGGTGCCGAAAGTGGTCACCAGTTGGTTCGTGGCGGGGTCATACAAGTACACCCCACTGCGAAAGTCGGTAAACGCAGCGTTAGATAACACGACACCTATGGCAAGCAAAGGCCGGCTGGCGCTCGCCTTGTCGATGCTCGACGTGCCATTAGTATTGAACCAGTTGCTGTAACGGAGGGCGTAGATTATTTTCTTGTAGGTGGCATAGGCTTCAGGAGTCGGAACCTCTAAGGTGTTGGAAGTCACTCTGCCGGTCACCGGATCAGTGACGAAGATAACGACTCGAATTGTCTGCGAGCCGGCAACAAATAGGTTGCCGCCGCCGGTCGCCACGCGGGCACTGTCATAGGGAAATGTCCAGGTGCCGAAGACGTTGTCCAATTGTCCATGCGAATCAAATTTCACGATCGTTGCCCCACCGGACGTGGGAACGTTGACAAAATTGGGATTCAAATCGACGAAGTCACCCAGGATGACTGTGGCAGGAATGACTGGAACGAACCACCCCTGGTCGGGGTCGCCCGGATTCGCGGAGCTATTCATCGATAGCAACGCCGCCAGCAGGCAAAACAGAAAATTGACGTGGTCGCGCATCGCTTTTCTCCCTCGCAAACGTGTCGTCCAGCGTGACGATTTGAGCGACCGTCACTGGAACCTGCTGCGGCGTGCCTGGCGGTCGCCAGCCTGTTTCCCTGCGCGCCGTGCCGTGCCACGATATTGTATACCCAACATAGCAGTTTGGCATTTGCGAAGCAGCTGACCGTGGCTCCCGGGGCTGCAGTGGACCTGCGATCCGCTGCGGGAAGCGAGCCTGTTTCGTTCGGCATGTCGCCTGATCCGCACCGTGCGAGACAGGCGGCGATTTGAACCAGAGCGGGCGGCTTGTGCTATTGCCTGACTGATTACGTGTATCTTCCGGACCCAACCTTTCGCGAACCTGTCGATGCTCGATCGTGTTCGAATTTCAGGGCTGTCGTGTCTGTTCTCGATCTGTTGGTATTGACCTGAACTTGACCCACCCGCCGGGACCCCTTCGACCACCCTGCCGGGGACCATCTCGGGGCATATTTGCGGCGCGGATTGCTGCGACTTGAGATACAAACCGATTAGCCAATAGCTGCATCCCTTAGCCGATAGTTGCAGGCCGTATTTGCGAGCGTGATTGCAGCGCCCTGAGAAGGATCCCTCCAGGGGCGGTGCCGGGGTCAATGGGAGTGGCGGCGCGGTCATTTACGCATCCAAGCAATCACCGCCTTCGAATGCTTGAGACACGCGGACTATTGATCCGTTGGTCACAACTTTGAATGCCGAAAGGCCGCAGACAAAGGTGGCCGCGCTTTTTTGGACACGAAATCGATGCTGCATAAGTGGATGAGCTGCTCTATCGTAACGGCAGCGATGCCGATTGAAAGGAGCAGACGCCATGAAACGATCACGCAGGAACCATTCAGCGAAGTTCAAAGCCCGGATCGCCTTAGAAGCACTTCGCGGCGACGCCACCCTCGCCGCGCTGGCCACACGCCACAGCGTGCACACGACCCAGATCGCCACGTGGCGCAAGCAGTTGCTTGAACACGCCGGTGACGTCTTCGAGAATGGCAACCCGGCCGCGGAGGACGCCGAGCGGCGGATTCGTGACCTGCAGGCCAAAGTGGGGGAGCTCACTATGGAGCGCGATTTTTTGGCCGGTGCGCGCGGTCGCTTCGGACTGCCGAGCGCAAAACGCTGATCGCGAGGGATAGCCCAATGACGATCCTGCGTCAATGTGCATGGCTCGCTTGGTGCCGGTCGAGCCTGTACTACCAACCCAAGCCGGTCGCGCCCGCCGATCTGGCGCTGATGCGCCGCCTTGACGAGCTGCACCGCGCGCAGCCGTTTCTGGGGGCGCGCAAACTCGCGCGCATGTTGCAGCGCGAAGGCGTCAAAGTCGGCCGCCGGCATGTGGGTACCCTCATGGCACGCATGGGCATCGCGGCAATCTACCGCAAGCCACGTACCAGCATCCCGGCGCAGGGCCACAAGAGCTACCCCTACTTGCTCACCGACGTCGTCATCGAGCGAGCGAACCAGGTCTGGACCACCGATATCACGTACCTTCCCATGGCCCAGGGCTGCGCCTACCTGGTGGCGATCCTGGACCTGTACAGCCGCAAGGTGCTCAGTTTCCGGGTGAGCAGCGCGCTGACCTCGGACTTCTGCATCGAGGCGCTGGCAGAGGCGCTCACGCGCTACGGCACGCCGGAAATCTTCAACANNGACTGTGGCGGAGCGTGAAATACGACGATATCTACCTGCACGCCTACGCGACGATGCGCGAGCTGAAAGCGGGGCTGGCGCGGTATTTCGCTTTTTACAATACGCTGCGCCCACATCAGAGCCTCGAAGATCGCACGCCAGACGCGGTGTACTTCGGGAGCGGCGACATGAAACAGGTAGCGTAGGATGAAAAACGGGTCTGCGACTTCCGCCAAGGCACCACGTGTCATCGAACGCGTGGTCCGATTTCCGGGCAAAACCGGGAAGGGTAAGATATCACCCAACACGTTTGCGTCGATCCTGGCGCATCCTGGCAAGCCGATTTCTCGCGCACTGGATGTCGCCGCCGCTGGCGGTAGGGTTTGTAGGATTTGGCATCAACTGAACTTGCACTCGCTAAAGACCTCGGCCAACATGTTACCCAAAGTTATGTTTTCCACAGCGGCCCACGCCAACCGCCGCGGGAAAATCGAGCACCGCAGTTCACCACTTAACGAAGGCACTTTTTCTGTCTAAACGAGTGGAGCCACCTCTGTTTCAGTGGTAGTACCTCTTCTGAAAACGGGCTCCAGATAGCGAATCATCTTTCTAAATGATTCGGTGTCGTTCCAATCTGCAACCATGTGGGCGCTCCAATAAAGGATAGGAAATTCGATCGCACGATCCCAAGTATCGTCGGGCGCTTGTGGGCGCTGTTTTCTAGGCAGCCCGCCGCCCAAGTCCTTCTGCGACCAATGCGAGCACCAAGGTGTTGAGGCTGACACCTTCTGCCTTGGCGCGCTCTGCCAATTTGGCGTGGACGGATTTGGGCAGGCGCGTGAGGAATTTGCCGGATACTTCCGGCACGATATCCGGACGATACAATGGTTCGGGAATCTGTTTGCCGGAATCCTTGCGTGCGGCCACCCATGATTTGAATGCATCCTTGCCGTTGGCGACCGCCTCGGCTTCGGTTTCTCCGTCCGACATGCAACCAGGAAGATCGGGGAAGGTGATCAAAAATCCGCCGCCGTCTGCTGTGGGAAGTTGGCTGATGATGTGGGAATACGCCGCAAACGAATAGGGCGGTTTGAAATTCCTGATTTTCTTGATGGGTACGGTAGTCATTTCTTTAACTCCTTTACGGCATCCACCAGCAACAGAAACTGGCGGATATACACGGGTTTGATGGGACGATGCGCGGGCACCGTGACATCCATTTCCACACCTGGGAAACCGAACACGTGATGGCTTCCGCCACTGTTCCGGCATTCGACGCCAAATTGCTTCGCGAGAACCAGCAAATCTTCGATACGCCAATCACGCGGATTGTTGCGCATGGCATCGAGTATTTTGGCTTGCTTGTTCATGGCGGGATAGTATCTTATTCGATACTACAGATCAATCGGATCTGCGGTTGCCACTCGACAATGGAGATAATTGCCAAGGGGCATTCAGGGTCAGATCAGGCAGCTGACCAGCCGCACGCGCTACGGGACGTGAAGGCAGGACACGCGCCGCTAGAAATCCACGTCGGGCTTGTCGGACCGCACCACGCGCTGCTGCGACCGGCGGCGCTGCCACAGCGCGATGAGCACCGAGGCCACCGACAAGCCGAGCATGGCCCCGGAAATCGGTCGCGTCAGGAACAGCCACAGATCGGCATCGGTCATGAGCGCACGCACCAGGTTGATCTCGATCTGATCGCCGAGGATCAGGCCGAGGATCAGGCCGAGGATCAGGCCGAGAATCAGCGGCGCCAGCGGAAAGCGGAACTTCACCAGCGCGTAGCCGACCAAGCCGAACAGCAGCAGCACGTAGACGTCGTCCATGATGTTGTTTAGCGCATAGGCGCCGATCACGCACAGCACCATCACGATCGGAATCAGGATCGCTTTGTCGACGGTGATGACGCGCATGAACAAGCGCGTGCCCAGCAGGCAGATCAGGACCATGAGCGGATGCGCCAGCAGGTAGGCGGCGTAGATGCCGTAGGCGATGTCCGGGTGCTGGGTAATGAACAGCGGGCCGGACTGGATCCCATGGATGGTCATCGCGCCGAGCANNCTCGGGGTTGCCTTTGCCGAAGCGCTCGGGGTGGCGCGAGAACTTCTTGGCCTGGTCGTAGGCCATGACCGTGGCGGCGCTGCCGCCGATAGCCGGCAGCACGCCGCCGATCAGCCCGGCGAGCGTGCCGATAAACAGCGGTACCAAGTATTTCAGGTGCAGGACGTTGACG
>PLYG01000475.1 GCA_003153335.1 Betaproteobacteria bacterium
TGTCGGTGGAGATGCCGATCTCGGCCCCCAGCCCGTACTCGAAGCCATCGGCAAACTGGGTCGAGGCGTTGACCATTACGCTGGCCGAATCGACTTCGCGCAAAAAACGCCGGGCGCGGGTGTAGTCCTCGGTGACAATGGCGTCGGTGTGATGCGAGCCATATTTTTCGATATGCGCGATCGCTTCGTCGAGCGAATCAACGATTCTGATGCTGACGATCGGCGCGAGATATTCGGTATACCAGTCTTCCTCGGTCGCGGGCCTGGCATCCGCGATGAGTGCGCGGGTGCGCTCGCAGCCGCGCATTGCCACGCTCTTGTCGCGATAAATCGCCGCTATGCGCTGCAGCGCTTCGCCTTGCGCCGAATGCACGAGCAGCGTCTCCATCGCGCCGCACACGCCGTAGCGGCGGGTCTTGGCGTTGTCGGCGATGCGCACGGCCTTGTCGGGATCGGCGCGCTCGTCGACATAGACGTGACAGTTGCCATCCAGATGCTTGATCACCGGCACTTTAGACTCGGCGGCAATGCGCGCAATCAGGCTCTTGCCCCCGCGCGGAACGATCACGTCGACATGCTCGGGCATGGTGATGAGCAGGCCGACCGCCGCGCGGTCGGTGGTCGCGAGCACCTGCACCGCGGTTTCGGGCAATCCCGCCGCGCGCAGACCTTCCAGCATGCACACACCGATCGCCTGATTGGACTGCGCTGCCTCGGAGCCGCCGCGCAGGATGGTCGCGTTGCCCGATTTGAGGCACAGCCCCGCTGCATCGGCGGTCACGTTGGGCCGCGATTCGTAGATGATACCGATGACCCCGAGCGGCACGCGCATCTTCCCGACCTGGATGCCGGTGGGGCGATAGTTCAGATCGGAAATGGCGCCGATCGGATCTGGCAATTGGGCGATTTGCCGCAAGCCTTCGGACATGGCGGCGACGGACTGCGGTGTCAGGGTCAGGCGGTCGATGAACGCCGCATCGCAGCCCTCGGCCCCCGCGCGGGCGACGTCCCCGGCATTCGCGGCTAGCAGCCGCGCCTGATCGCGATCGAGCGCGTCGGCAGCCACGCGCAGGGCGCGATTCTTCGTTGCCGTGTCGGCCGCAGCCATGACGCGCGATGCGGCGCGGGCGTGCTGCCCCACGGTGCGCATGTAGGCGGCAAGGTCAAAGGGCACATTCATGGTGCTGCAATTCTAGCAGGACACCTCGTGCACGGCGGGCCATGGACGTGGAATGGGTCGAGCGAAGCGATACCCATCGCCGCCCGCAAGCCCGCTCAGGGTTGGGCGCACATCACGACGCCCTCGCCGGTCCACCCGTCGACGTCAACCTGATGCTGATATGCGGCAAAGTTGGCGGTGATCCGGTGGTTGGAATCCTGCTGGGCAAAGCGGTGGTTGTAGGCACGATAGATATTGATCAGGCCCGCGGCACACGTCGCACCCGTGGCGCCGGGAATGGGCGGAGTGGTCGCGAAATCCAGACTCTCGAAGTGCCAGCCCGGGTCGAGTCTGACTTGTGCGCATTCAAACGGATCGGCGGTGTAAAAGTGTCCGTTGGGGCCGCCCGCGGCCTGGACGCCGAAGAACCGGCACACCGCATTCGGTCCGCAGCAATTGAAGACATTGCCGGTACGCGTCCAGCCCGGACCGGAGCCACCCGCGTCGATGCTGGCACCCTCAATGGGATTGGCGGTGAGGAAGTAGTGATTGAGCAGCGTATTGTAGAACTCGGTAACTCCGGGGGGCGCTGCGGGTATGGTGGCTGTCTGACCGGCAAAATTCCGCGGCGAGTTCGTCTGGGAAACACCGTTGCGGTTGATCGACGTCGTGCCATCAACCGGGAGTAGGGCGTAGTTCACGGTGTCGACTCCGGCATAATTGACCTCGCCCTGGGGATGGGACAGGAATCCATTCGGGACGGTGTAGTCCGGCGCGACCAGCCCGAGTGCGGCGAAGCCTTGCGTTCCGATCAGGACCGACTTGCCGGCGGTGTCGGCCGAGGGCAGGTTGGTGGGGAATACAAAAGACTTCTGGTTCGACCCGCTGCCGCTGCTCAGGGTATTCCCGGCAAAAAAATTCTGCCCAAATGCGCCCTGGGCCTCTCTCAGTTCGATGAACTGGATGGTGCCATCGGCGTTGGTATAAATTTCGTTGATCTGAAAAAAGTGAAAGCTCGCGTGTGCGGAGAATGCCGCCCCGAAAACGGCGCATCCGAGAATTCGACGAATGATCTGTGGCATGACCAGCCTCCTGCAGACGTTGCGGTGGCGGAACCCTGCCCTGTCTGCCAGGGGCGGCGTTCCTTTTGAGGTTTCCAGAAGCGCTTTGACAATCTATACAATACCAAGTTCAACCGGCGGGAGGCAAATAGTGGCGCGTTTGGGAATCGATCTGGGAGGCACCAAAATCGAAATCATCGCACTCGACGACGCCGGGCGCGAGCTGTCGCGCCGGCGGCGGCCGACCCCGCAGGGCGACTATCGCGCGGCGCTGGACGCCATCGTCGAGCTCGTTGTCGACACCGAAAACGATCTCGGCCAGCGGGCCACCGTGGGCCTGGGTACACCGGGCGCATTGTCGCCGCGCACCGGGCTGCTCAAGAACTCGAATTCTGTCTGTCTCAACGGCCAGCCGATCAAACAGCATCTCGAAGCGATGCTGGAGCGCGAAGTCCGGATCGCCAACGACGCCAACTGCTTCGCACTGTCCGAGGCGGTCGATGGCGCGGGGCACGACGCGGAAGTGGTATTCGGCGCCATCCTGGGCACCGGCTGCGGTGGAGGGATCGTCGTCAATCGACAGGTGCTGACCGGCATCAACGCCATCGCCGGCGAATGGGGCCATAACCCGCTGCCATTGCCCACCGCCGCCGACCTGCCTTTGCCGACCTGCTTTTGCGGCCATGTCGGGTGCAACGAGCTCTATATTTCCGGCACCGGGCTGGCGCGAGACCACCTGGCTGTTACCGGTGAAGCGGCAACCCCGGAAGCCATCGTCTGGCGCAGCGAGGCGGGTGACGCGGCCTGCGAAGCCAGCTTGCTGCGGTACGAAGAGCGGCTCGCCCGGGCGCTGTCCTGCGTAATCAACATTCTCGACCCGGACGTAGTGGTACTGGGCGGCGGAATGAGCAATGTGCAGCGCCTGTACGAAAACGTGCCCCGGCTGTGGGCCCGAACCATCACGTCGGATTTCGTCGACACGCGCCTGGTGCGCAATGTGCACGGCGATTCCAGCGGCGTGCGCGGCGCCGCGTGGCTGTGGGGCTCCGATGTTCGGCTGTCCGTAAAGTAGGTGCGGCGATCGCGATCATGGCCACCCGATGACCGCCTTGCCCGACCTGTTCGGCCAGTTTCCGCAGCCGGGCCGCGTCGAGTGGATCGGCGTGCGGCCGCAGCGGCAAGGACGACTGGTCAGCATGCGGGATGTGCGGGCGATCAAGGATGTGGGATTGCAGGGCGATCACTATGGCGGTGGCGCCAACGGCAAACGGCATCTGACACTGATCCAGCATGAACATCTGGCCGTTGTCGCAAGACTGCTTGCGCTGCGCGACAAGACGCCTACCGTGCTGCAGGTCGACCCGGCGCTGGTGCGGCGGAATATCGTGATCTCCGGACTCAATCTGCTGGCGCTGAAAAACAAGCGCTTCAGGCTGGGCGAAGTGGTGCTCGAATTCAGCGAGCCTTGCCAGCCCTGCTCTGCGATGGAAGAAACCCTCGGCCGCGGCGGCTACAACGCAATGCGCGGCCATGGCGGAATCTGTGCGCGGATTATCGAGGGCGGGGCGATCCGGATCGGTGATGAGTTGGTTGCGCTCGATTCCGCCCGGTGAACGGCGGAAATCAGGTGCGAAACATGAAGTACGCCGCACCGACCAGGCATAGCGACGCCCACAGATAATCGAGTTTCAGCGGCTGGTCCATGTAAAAGACCGCGAAAGGCACGAACACGCCGAGCGCGATGATCTCCTGCATGATCTTGAGCTGGGCCAGGGTCAGCGTCCCGTAGCCGATGCGGTTGGCGGGAACCTGGATCATGTATTCGAAAAAGGCGATGGCCCAGCTGATCAGGGCCGCGATCCACCACGGCTTGGCGGACAGATCGCGCAGATGCGCATACCAGGCGAAGGTCATGAACACATTCGACGCGGCGAGCAGCAGTATGGTTTGGACAGTGATCGGCATGGGCGAAATGGCAACGCGCCAAGCCGATCGTTACGGCGGCTTGCGGGATGGTCAGACGACTGCGAGGGCCTGGATGCGCTTGCCGCCCTTGGTAATCGTCTGGCTTAGCGATTTTACCAGCACATAGACGGTATCGAGGTGCGACGTCGGGATGTTTTGCAGACGCGCGATTTCCAGCACCGAGCCGAGCAGCGCGTCGATCTCCGGTTCGCGCCCGGTTTCCACATCCCGCAGCATCGATGTCTTGTGCTCGCCTGCGCGCTCGGCGCCGGCAATCCGCTCGTCGATGGACACACGGAAAGTGATGCCTATGGATTCGGCGACTTGCTGCGCTTCTTCCATCAGCTTGCGCGCGAGTTCGCGTGTGGGCTCGAAGCGGCAAATCTGCGCCAGCGTCTTGTGCGTCAGCGCCGACAGCGGATTGAAGCTCAGATTGCCCCAGAGCTTGAGCCAGATTTCGGAGCGGATATTGTCGAGCACCGGGGACTTGAAGCCTGCTTCTTCGAACAGCGCCGCCAGTTGCGTGATGCGCGGCGTGGTTTGTCCGTCGAGTTCACCCAGCGGAAAGCGGTCGCCCTCGACGCAGCGGATGACGCCAGGCGCGGTAATCAGCGCTGCAGGGTAGACCACGCAACCGATCAACGGATCGATATTGAACTCGGCGGCCAGCAATCCCTGTGGATCGACCGAGCGCACGACGGTGCCTTCAAGCGGCCCGCCGTGCTTGAGAAAATACCAGAACGGAATTCCGTTGTGCATCGGCACGACCAGCGTGTCGGCATGGCACAGTTGCTTGATCTGCGACAGCACCGGTTCCATCTGATGCGTCTTGAGCGCAACGATCACCAGGTCCTGCTGGCCGAGGGACGTGACGTCGTCGGTGGCGTGCGCGACTTGCGCAACTCGTTCGCGTCCGTCGGCTTCGATCAGGGTAAGGCCGCGCTCCCGGATCGCGCGCAAATGGGCGCCGCTGGCAACCACGCTGACTTCATGACCGGCAAACGCAAACCGCGCACGGACAAACCCCCCGATAGCTCCAGCCCCGATGACGCAAATCCGCATGATGCACCGCCTCAAGACTGGTCAAAACCGGTCCGTTCTCTCATATGCACTGCAACAATCAAGGCCCAGAGTCTAGGCGTAACCGCCTATTCTGCGGCCATATAGGTCTACTGTTGCGACGCACAAATACTCCGGCCAGAAATGGTGCGCACCCGGAATTGTAGTGGCCAGAACTGTAGGATGGGTCGAGCGCAGCAACACCCATCTCGTGGAATCGGACGGCCTCGCATTGGACGCCACGAAATTCCGTCGCGGCGACCCCCCGATTGGGTCTCTTCGAATGGGATAATGGGTGTCGCTGCGCTCGACCCATCCTACTTCGTGCCTTCGCATCGGCGTGGTCAGGGACACGTGATTGAGGCAGACTGCCGGTATCGCAGACTGCGTATCCCCGTGCAACAGAGCGAACTTGACCGCAGTCAATGCCGCCAAGGGCGCGAATCACGTATTGTTCGGCTCTCGCCTGAAAAACCCACGCCCTGTCGCGCCACTGGAAAGTTCGATTGCCGTCATGCAAAACAAGACCATCGCCATTCATCCGGTGAAAACAGGCGCCGGCAGGCTTCGCGCCACCCCCAAGGGCCGCAGCGTCGATTCGGCGGCGCTGGGCGAGGTGCAGGCGCTACTGGGCGACGCGCCCCGCCGCGCGGATCTGCTGATCGAACACCTGCACCGGCTGCAAGATCGCTACGGCCAGTTGTCGGCGGCGCATCTGGCGGCGCTCGCGCGGGAGATGAAGCTGTCGCAAGCGGAAGTCTACGAAGTGGCGACCTTTTACCATCATTTCGATGTCGTTCGGGAAGGCGAGGCGTCCCCGCCGGCGCTGACCGTGCGCGTATGCGAATCGCTGTCCTGCGAAATGGCCGGCGCGAAGGACTTGCTGGCCCGGCTTCCAGACATTCTGGGCGCCGACGTCCGGGTGATCCCCGCGCCATGCGTGGGCCGTTGCGAACAGGCGCCGGTCGCGGTTGTCGGCCAGAATCCGGTCGCCAATGCGACGGTGGATGGCGTGCGCAGAGCGGCCGCGGCCAGACAGATGGCCTGCGCCGTCGCCGCGTACACCGGCTACGCCGCGTACCGCAAGGAGGGTGGCTATCAGTTGCTCGCCGACTGTACGAGTGGCAAGCGCGAGCGCGAGGCGCTCATCAAGACCCTGGAAGACTCAGCGCTGCGGGGCCTGGGCGGCGCGGGATTTCCGGCCGGACGCAAGTGGCGCATCGTCGCCGCCGAGCCGGCACCCCGGCTGCTGGCGGTGAACATCGACGAGGGCGAGCCGGGAACCTTCAAGGACCGCTACTACCTCGAACGCGATCCGCACCGCTTCCTGGAAGGCATGCTGATCGCCGCTGAAGTGGTGCAGGCGGAGGCGGCCTACATTTATGTGCGTGACGAGTACCCTGCGATTCGCGAGATCCTGGCACACGATGACATTCGCGGCCGCGGCCTTCGCTTCGACATCGAGCTGCGCCGTGGCGCCGGCGCGTACATCTGCGGCG
>PLYG01000112.1 GCA_003153335.1 Betaproteobacteria bacterium
CTGCAACGGCAGCGGCGTGGCGATGATGTCGTATCTCGGCTACCAGACCGCGCGCAAGATCGTGGGCGGCTCGAACAAGCCGGCGAACGCCTTTGACGGCCGCGAATTCCCGACCATCCCGCTCTACAGCGGCAATCCGTGGTTCCTGCCCATGGTCGGCGGCTGGTACCGCACGCGCGACTGGTGGGACCGGCTGCGGGCCTAGGAGTAGTTCACAGCGACGTTCCAACTGCTACAGGCCCCTTCAGTTGTTTTTCGAACGCCGCCAGCGTATCGCCGATCAACGCGGCGATCGTGTCGACCTGTTGGGCATCGACGATCAGCGGCGGCGCTACCATCAGCCACTCGCCGAACAGGCCGTTCGCGGTGCGCCGCGAATACAGCAGCAGCCCGCGTTCCATGCCCAATTCGATGATGCGCTGGATCGCCATCGTGCGCGCCGGCAGGATCGCCTTGCTGTCTCTGTCGGCGACGATCTCGATCGCCATCAGCAGCCCCTTGCCGCGGATGTCGCCCATCACGCCGCTGCTCTTCTGCACCTCCTCGAGCCGCTCTCGCAGCCGGGTGCCCATCGCGGCAGCGTTCGGGATCAGCCCGCGATCGACCGTCTCCGACACGACCGCGTGTCCGATCGCGCACGACAGCGGGTTGGACGCGTAAGTGAAGCCGTGCATGAAGCCTCCCGCCTCCGCCAGCGCGTCGACCATCGCTCGCGATGCTAGCACCGCGCCCAGCGGCGTATACCCGGCGCCGATGCCCTTGGCCAGGGTCACGATGTCGGGCCGCGCCTCGGGCCAGTGCTGCGCGGCCAGAAACGCGCCGGTGCGGCCGGCACCGCTCATCACTTCGTCGAAGATCAGCAGCACGCTGTGGCGGCTACAGATCTCACGCACCCGCGCGTGGTAGCGGTCCGGCGCCACCAGCGCTCCGGTCGCCAGGCCGCCCACCGGCTCCATGAAAAACGCCAGCACCGTCTCCGGCCCTTCGCGGACTATCGTTGCTTCGAGCGCGTTGGCGCAGTGCTCGGCATAGGTCTCGGGCGTGTGGCCCACGGGCAGCCGATAGGTGAACGGCGCGGGTACCTTCGGCATCAGGCGCGTCATCGGGCCAAAGGCGGCCTCCGAGACTAGGTCCCCGCTGATGGCGACCGCACCCATGGTTCCGCCGTGGTAGCTCGGGTTGCGCGAGAGCACCTTCCAGCGCGAGGCCTGGCCTTGCGTAATCGCGTACTGACGGGCCAGCTTCATCGCGCTCTCGGTGGCCTCGGAACCGCCGGATACAAAAAACGCCCGCTCCAGCCCCGGCCCGGCCAGCCGCGTGACGATCTCGGCCAGCTCGGCGTTCGCATCGTTCTCGAAGAACATCCGGCTGGCATAGGCGACCTTGCGGATCTGCCGACCCGACGCTTCGATGACGCGCGCGTTTGCATGGCCGAGGTTGACGGCGACCGGCCCGGACGAGGCGTCGATGTAACGCCGGCCCTGCGTGTCCCACAGGTAGATGCCTTCGCCACGCTCGACCCTCGGACGTCGCGGTGCGCTCTTGTTCAGGTAGAACAGTTGTACCGGGCCGCCGTAGGGGCCGTATCTGTCAGTGGATGAGTGCATGGCTTGGTCAGTGGATGAGTGGGGAAAAAACAAACCTCAGCGTGCCTGGAGGGCCAGCGCGGCCTTCGAACCGTGGCTGCCTCATGCCTGCGCGGCGCTTTCGAACAGCGGGTTGCGCGTCTCGATGAAGACTTCGACCGCGCGCACCAGGCGGTCGCACTCGGCATCACCCATCGGCAGCGACAGGTTGATCATGCCGCGGTGTGCCAGCCACATGCCCTGGCGCAGCATGTCGAAATAGAACAGCTCGCGGAGCGGCGTGATGCTTGGCGCCAAATCGCGAACGCTGCGCACACTGCCACCGCACATGTGAACATTCATCATCGAACCCAGGCCGGTGAACTGCATCGGGAACCGTGCGCACTGCGCGGCAGCGTTGAGGCGTGTGCGCAGTGCGTCGCCGCGCGCGTTCAGCGCCAGCGCGGCCGCGGCCGTGTACACATCCCTCAGACCCGCGACGCCGGCCGACATCGTGAATACGTTGTTGTTGAAGGTGCCGGCGTGCGCAAACGCACCGGGCTGCAGCGGGTCGAAACGGCGCATCAGATCGGCGCGTCCCCCGAAGGCACCGAAGCTGAAGCCGCCGCCGATGTATTTGCCCAAGGTCGTCAAGTCCGGCATCACGCCGCAGACCGCTTGCAGACCGCCCGGCGCGAGGCGCGAGGTCATCACCTCGTCGAAGATCAGCAACGCGCCGTTGCAGGTGGCCCACTCGCGCAGCATCTTCAGGAAGGTGTGATCCCCCGGGATGCAGCCCCCCGAGCCCTGCATCGGCTCGACCACGATGGCGCCGATGTCGCCGCGGTTGGCGTCCAGCAGCGCGCAGGTGCCTTTGATGTCGTTGTACGGTGCCTTGACAAAGTCAAACGGCGCGTTCAGCGCGCTGGGCGTGCCGCCGAAGATGAAGACGCCGCCGTGGTACGCGCCTTCGAACACCATGATCTTCTCCCTGCCGCTGATCGCGCGTGCCGCCGCGATCGCGTACAGGTTGGCCTCGGTGCCGGAGTTGGCAAAGCGCACCAGCTCGATCGACGCAAAGCGGGCACAGATCAGACTGGCCAGTTCTTCCTCAAGGCGAATATGGCCGCCCATCACCCAGCCGCTGTCGAGTGCGCCGATCACGGCATTGCGCAGCACGGGATCCGAGTGGCCGTACAGGCCCGCGGTGTACTCGCCCAGAAAGTCGGTGTAGTCGCGTCCGTCCAGCGAGGTGACGCCGGCACCGCGCCCGGCCGTCAACGTGATCGGAAACGGCGCGCTGAACAGCACGCTGCGGGTGTTGCCGCCGGGCAGCACCTTCGCCGCCTTGCGGTGTTGTGCATAGCTGAGCGGGTTGCCGGCAACATAGTGCGCCTTGGCCGCGCTGAGCGCCTGGGCGATGGCTTGGGTCCGGGTGTCAGCGGCCATGTCGGTGTCCTTGGATCTCGCGTGGATAGGATTTAATCTCTTCGGGTCCAATTCCCCGCCGCTTGCGGCGTTCGTAAAACTGGAGCTGTCTTGAATACCCCGCGGCTTGCCGCGAAGTCGTTTATTCGGTTGCCGGCGGTGCGGCGCAGACTTGCTCGTAGCGATAACGCTGCTTCAGCAAGCCGTTGTATTCGAAGACATCCAGCGTTTTTTCATAGGCCGCATGCGTAATTTCCACATGCGGCGTCCAGCAGCC
>PLYG01000404.1 GCA_003153335.1 Betaproteobacteria bacterium
TGCAGCCCGTCGCGCGGGCCGACTTTGCTGATCAGTATGGAGGCAGTGGCTGGCATGAACTTGTCCTGATATATTCTATAGGATGGGTCGAGATTCAACCGCCAAATGAAATCAGGCCGCTATCGCGGCCTGATTCATCAACAACCTTCGTCGGCGGAATGCGGCGACAGCCGTTTTCCGCGTTGCACCGAGGCCTTCCAATCAGGTGTGGTCGCCCAGCACCGAAATCGTGATCTCCACCTTCACGTCGGTGTGCAACTGCACGGTGACGTGATGATCGCCGACCGTCTTCAGCGGACCGGTCGCNNCGCCATGTGGATCTGCCCTTTTTCGACGTTGAAGCTCTGCGCTTTCAGCGCTTCGGCGATGTCGAAATTGGTGACCGATCCGAACAGGCGGCCATCGACGCCGGCCTTTTGCGTGATCTGCACCATCAGGCCGGCAAGTTTTTCGCCCTGCCCTTGCGCGGTCGCGAGCTTCTCGCCGGCGGCACGTTCGAGTTCGGTGCGCTTGCCTTCGAGCATCGTGATGTTCTCGGCCGTGGCGCGCCTGGCCTTCCCTTGCGGGATCAGGAAGTTGCGGGCATAGCCGTCCTTGACCTTGACGATATCGCCGAGGCCACCCAGATTAACCACCTTTTCGAGGAGAATGATCTGCATGTGAGGTTCTCCTTATCCGTGCAGGTCGGTGTAGGGCACAAGCGCCAAAAAGCGCGCGCGCTTGATCGCAGTCGACATCTGGCGCTGATACTTGGCCTTGGTGCCGGTCAGGCGAGCCGGCATGATCTTGCCGTTTTCCTGGATGAAATCCTTCAGCACATCCAGGTCCTTGTAGTCGATCTGTTTGACCTTTTCCGCGGTGAAGCGGCAAAACTTTTTGCGCTTGAAAAGGCTTGTCGACTTTTCGCGCTTGCCCTTCATATCCTTGCCCTTGCCTTTGCCTTTGCCGTTACGGCCCATGGGACGTGGCATGTTTTCTCTCCAATCTACTGTTGCGCGTGGGGCTCAGTTACCCGGCACGCGTTGTTTCCATGAATTCGACGATGTGCAATTCCGCTGTTTCGAACCGCCGCTTGGTGGCCAGGAACCCGGTGAACTGCAATTCCGTTTCCGGTTGTTTCGACTCCAGCTTGGCCGCGATATCACCGACCGCCACGGCCGGAATCTCGCAAGTCACGCTTCTGGGCAATCCCGCCTCGATCTGTTCCGATTGATGAACCAGGCGACAGTTCAGGATCGGGACACCGGCGGGGCTGTAGCGGAGCGGTTCCTTGGCTGCGAGTATTGCAGTGATCGTCAGCCGGTTCTGCTTCAACTCTTCAGGCAGCGGCAACAGCGGCTGGCGCAGGCGCCTCAGTTACGGCCGCGGGGCCATGCGTGAGGTTCTTCGCCTTCTCTTCCTTCATCATCGGCGACGGCGCTATCTGCGCCTCATCGGTCTGAATGATCAGATGGCGCAGCACCGCGTCGTTGAACTTGAACGCGTGCTCGAGTTCAGCCAGGGTTTCGTTGTCGATCTCGATGTTCATGCACACGTAGTGTGCCTTGTAGACCTTCTTCATCTGATAGGCCAGTTGCCGGCGGCCCCAGTCCTCGAGGCGATGAATCTTGCCGCCGCGGCTGGTGACCATCGCGCGATAGCGCTCGACCATCGCGGGCACCTGCTCGCTCTGGTCCGGATGGACGATAAACACGATTTCATAATGACGCATGCAGACTCCTTATGGATAAATCCACCCCGGCTGCATTCCGTTGCGGGATTCCGCTCGGACGGGTGTAGAAAGGTGAAAAAGCCTCTAATTCTAGCAAGTTTTCGGGGTTATCGCAAACGGCGAATGCCGGCGCAAATCGACCTGGCACTTCGTAGGCAAGACTCGAGCTGCGCGGGACCTGCCACGTCGGAACGCGCGCCGGTCGTCATTCTCCCATCTGCAGCAGCATTCCACGCTGCCGCGCATCGTGTATCGCCAGCAGATACACGCCGACGCCGGCGATCATGTACAGGACATTCAGCCCGAGCGCGGTGAAGAAGAGCCCAAAACTGAACGTATGGTGCAGCAGCACTTCGCGCATGCCCTCGAATACGTGGCTCGCGGGCACGATGTGCGCGACCGGTTGCAGCCACGAGGGCAGCACGGAAATCGGGTAATACACGCCCGACACCGGTGCCAGCAGAAAAATCGCGGCCCACGCCAGTTCCTCGGCGCCCAGCCCCCAGCGCAGCACCATTCCCGATACCGCAAGCCCGATCGCCCAGCCCAGCACGATCAGATTGACAAAGAACGCCAGGAGCGGCAGCCCCATCGAAAAAATCGAGTACTTGAACAGCAGCCACGCGACCAGGGCCGCCCCGCCGACTCCGATCACCGTGCGGATGACCGACATCACGAGCTGGCCGGCGATCAGTTCCCAGGGCCGCAGCGGACTGACAAACAGGTTGCCCAGGTTGCGCGAGTACATTTCCTCGAAGAACGACAGCGACACCCCGAGCTGGCCGCGAAACAGGATGTCCCACAAGATGACCGCGCCGATCAGGGTGCCGCCGGCGCGCGCGAAAAATCCGGCATTCTGCGCGATATAGCTCTGCAG
>PLYG01000452.1 GCA_003153335.1 Betaproteobacteria bacterium
ATGAGGGGCGCTCCAGCATCTCCGCCAGCTCCGGCTGACCCAGCAGGATGATCTGCAGAAGCTTGCGCTGATTGGTTTCGAGATTGGTGAGAAGGCGCATCTGCTCCAGTACTTCAGCGGAGAGATTTTGCGCCTCGTCGATGATCAGTACGGTGTGCCTGCCCCTGGCATTGGCATCGAGCAGGTATTCGTTGATGCAATCGACGAATACCCCTATGCTGGTGTTCCCGGACGGACAGGCGATTCCCAGTTCGGCGCAAATGGTCGACAGCAGTTCCNNATTCGACGCAGATGGTCGAGAGCAGCTCTTCCACGGTCAGCCTGGGATTGAAGATATAGGCCACATCGCAGGATTCAGGAATCTGTTCGAGCAGACAGCGGCACACCGTGGTCTTGCCCGCTCCGACCTCGCCCGTGAGCAGCACGAATCCGCCGTCGCCGTTCACGCCATAAAGCAGATGCGCGAGCGCTTCCTCATGGCCCCGCGTCATGTAAAGATAGCGCGGGTCGGGCGCTATGGAGAATGGCGCTTCGGCAAAGCCAAAGTAACTCAGATACATGAATGGGAACGAGGAACCGGCAGGTGTCGCGCCATTATATGAGATAAGAGTCGGCAGCCTCGAATATGAAGCGCAACATTCCTGCTACTTCGAATAATGGTCTTATTCGAATACATGTTAAAAAGCCAAGTGAAGTAACTCGTTCGGTGTGCAGCAGTGCAGTAAAGTTGACCTATATCAATTCGAGGGGTAGGCAAACTGGAGATCATCAACGCTGCGGACTTGGCGCCTGATGATAGTGGGTATGCCGTATTTTCGGCACAAATAAGAGTGAGAGGCGCCTATTACCTATGATTACAACATCTATAAGCAAAGCAGCCAACGCAGGAAAACGCCGGGTTGCCATGGCATCGAAGCCACTGGCGGCGGTTGCCGTGATCTTGTTCGTCTTGTCGACTGCACCCCAATGGGCCGCGGCACAGGGCAGCGAACGCAATGGCAAGGATGTGGTAGGCGCGGTATGCGCCGCCTGCCATGGTACGGGTGCGAACGGTGCGCCGAAAATTGGCGACAAGAAAGCGTGGGCGGCGCGGGCGGCGCGCGGCTTGACGGGGCTTACGCAAAATGCGCTCAACGGCATCCGGAAGATGCCACCCCATGGCGGCAATCCCGCGGTCAGCGACACCGAGATCGAGCGCGCCATCGCCTATATGGTCAATGCGTCCGGCGGCCACTGGGCGGAGCCCATCAGCAGAAGAATACCTGCCGCGGAGCACAGCGGCGAGCAGATCGTGCGGACGCACTGCTTCAAGTGCCACGAAGCGGGCGTGGGCGGCGCCCCCAGGATAGGCGATCGCGCAGCCTGGGTTCCGCGGGCCAAACAGGGATTCGAGGTGCTGATCCGCTCCGCCATCAACGGCCATGGCGGCATGCCTCCTCGCGGCGGTGTGGCCAATCTGACCGATACCGAAATCCGGGCGGCCATCACGTACATGTTAAATCCCGTCACCGCTACCGCGAAGGCGCCGGCTGCGGCGGCCGTGAAGCCGGATCCCAATCATCAGATCATCGATGAAATGGAAATTTACTTCGGCGCGGCGTCGGCGGAATCGATACGCAAACAGCATCCCGGCACCGATCCGGAAAGCGCGATGCATGGCGGCATACCGAGCGGCAGCGCCTATTACCACCTGAACATTTCGCTCTTCGACGCCCAAACCAAAGCCGCGATCGGGGACGCGTACGTCGAGGTGAAAGTTGCGGATCCGGTGATGGGCGACCAGGTCAAGACCCTCGAGCCCATGGTGTTCAACAACACCATGAGCTACGGTAACTATTTCCGGTTGCCGGGCAAGGACCCCTACACGATTGCCGTGCTGATCCGCAAGCCGGGCGCTACCCGCGCGATCGAAACCAAGTTCGGCTTCCAGCAATAGCGGATTGCGCCGAACACCACAAATATGAAGCTCGCGATGCGTAGGGGCTGTCGCCCACGCTGAAGGGGAGTGCACTCATGCCAAAACATATCGCACGACTGGTCTTCCTGCTCCTGGCCTTCGCCGTGATCGCGTATGCAGCGAAGCAATATTTCACCGTCGATTCGTTCTATCTCTTCGGGCACTATCGCGGACTCTCGGTAGCGGATATCGCATCGGACAAACCCAAGTTCAAGACGCCGCAGTACTGCGAGCAATGTCACGCCGGCCAATACGCGGAATGGGCGAAGAGCGTGCACAACAACGTCGATCTCGGCAAGGTCGTCAAGTGCGAGGTGTGCCACGGTCCGGCGGGGAGCCGCGACGTCAAAGGCCGGTTCGAGAACGTGGCCACCGGCCGTGATCACCCAAACGGCCTGAAGATGGCCATCCCGACCGAAACCGCGAAACTGTGCACGCTCTGCCACGAGCAGATGCCGGGACGTCCCGTGCAGCAGCGACAAATCGTGGTGGCCACTCATGCCGGAACGCAGCAATGCACGGCTTGCCACAATCCGCACTCGCCCAGGACCTTCAAAGTGGCTGCCCCCACCGCACCCAGAGGCGACGCCGTGGCGGGCAAGGCGATCGCGGCCGGTTGTGCCGGATGTCATGGCGAGGCGGGCATAGGCGGAAAAGTTTCCGGCCCCGGGCTTGCCGGGCAGAAGCCCGACTATCTCGTCATCGCCCTCAAGGCGTACAAGACGGGCGCGCGCGACAACCCGGTGATGAGCGCGATGGCCAAGGGCTTGAGCGACAACGATATCGACAGCGTGGCGGCGTATTTTGCCGCTGCGAAATGCAAGAGCGCCGGGAACGGGGACAAGAAGGCTGTGGCCGCCGGTCTGTCAGTCGCGGCGCGGTGCGCCGCGTGCCACGGTGCGAAAGGCATCAGCGCGCAACCCTCGTGGCCCAATCTTGCCGGTCAGTCCGGCGAATACCTGGTAAGCAGCCTGAAATCCTACAAAGCCGGTGAGCGCAAGAACGGCATGATGGACGGCATTGCGAAAGACCTGAGCGACGCGGACGCGGCGAACGTGGCGGCGTATTTTACCAATGCCGCGTGCCGCTAGGCGCGCGTGGTCGAGGGGGATACCCAAATGGTGGACAACGACAAAGAGACGAAAATGGTGGACGACGACGAACAGGCGAAGCATCAACGCGGACGCAGGAATTTCCTGCGCATCTTCGGCACCGCCGTCGGTTGCAGCAGCATGGCGATCGCGACCGGTGCAGCGTTGCGCGAAGCGGCTGCGGCGGATGCACCGGCGCCCAAGCCGAATATACCGGATTACGACTGGACCCGGCATCGCTGGGCCTTCGGCGTGGACGCGACGAAATGCATAGGCTGCCTGCGTTGTGTCGAGGCATGCAAGATCGAGAACAACGTGCCTTTGGATGGGCATCACTTCCGCACTTGGGTCGAGCGCTACGTCACCCTGGAGGGCGAGGAGAAAGCGCATATCGATAGCCAGAGCGATCCGGTGAATATCGAGGCCTCCGGTTCCGAAGGCGCGTATCGATTCGCCAACCGCTACAAGGATGCGAAGGTGGAAAAGGCTTTCTTCGTGCCCAAGCTGTGCAACCATTGCACCCATCCGGCCTGTGTGCAGGTGTGCCCGACCGGCGCGACGTTCAAGACCGACGACGGCGTGGTCG
>PLYG01000319.1 GCA_003153335.1 Betaproteobacteria bacterium
CGCCGCCGACCAGTGATACAGCAGCGGGTAGGGCAACAGGTAGAACCAGTCGATGGCTAGCCATTGCGGCACCTTCGCCAGGTCGGCAGGCGCCTGCGACAGTGCCGGGGCCGCCAGCGACAGCGCGAGCAACATGCCCAGCGTGCCCCAGCCCAGCCGGCGATCGGGCCGCGTCACCGGACGCGTGAGCCGCTGAATGTGAATCCACAATCCCAGCAGCAGGAACAGCGGGACCCCGATGTGCAGGAATACCAGCAGCGAGAACAGGCGGTCCGACAGCGTGTCCTGGACCAGGAAATTGCGCACCATGCCCGCATCGAAACCGGGCAGCCACGCGAACAGCTCGGCCGTCGCCACGCCTATGAATTGCGCGAGGGTGTCCCACACCAGCCAGTAGCCGATAATGCCGGAGGCCAGGGCAAGCCAGATAAGGGGCACGCCGGTCAGCCACGAGTACCAGCGAAAGCCGGTAAAACGCCCGTACGCGAATTCGCGGACCAGATGGAAGAACATGATCACCACAAAACCGTCGGACGCGTAGCGGTGCAGGCTGCGCATCACCCCGCCCAGATACCACTGTTCATGCGTCAATTGCTCGACCGACCGGTAAGCGCCGGCCAGGGACGTGTCGAAAAACACATACGCGTAGCAGCCCGAAACGATAATCACCCAGAACAGGTAAAACCCCAGCGCGCCCAGTTGCCGCAGCGGATTGGCGGCGACACCAAAGACCCGGTCGAGCATGTGCTCCAGGGTGCGAAACCCCGCAGCCAGCCACGAGCCGCGCGCAGCCAGCGGCACCTGGAGCAATGCTGGGATGACGGCGGCCTCGGCGTTCATGGGAAATTGCTGCAAAGCATGTGGCGATAATGCGATCTGCGCCGGCACTAAGCTTTGATGTCAATCAAACACGGTGCTGCGGCGGACGGCGGGACTGCCCAATGACGAACCAAGCAACCCCGATCAGGATCGACAGGCCGGCGAAGATCTCGACAAACAGCGAGTAGTTGACCCGATACCGGCCGGCCGCCGGATCGTAGACCGTGCAGAACAGCTTGACCTTGGTCCATACGCCCGCCACTGAAGTCTCGCGGCTTGCCTGTCCCGACAACAGCTCCTGGAGCGGGCCGACCAGCATCGGCAATTCGAACGTTTCACCGTAGATTTGCCGGTAGATCACGCCTTGCCCATCGATCCNNAGTGCGGATCGTCGATGCCGGCCTTGCGCGCGAATGCGGCCATCGCTTCGGGGTCGTCGAAGGGCTGATTGAAGCCGATACTGACCACCTGAAAGCTGTCCTGCCCCAGCGCCTTGCGCGCGGCGTCCACCGACCGGGCCAGAAACTTCGTGGTCGTCGGGCACACCTGGAAACATGCGGTATAGACGAAACTGACGACCAGCGGCTGGCCGCGATAGTCGGCGAGGCGCACCGTGCGGTGCAAGCGGTCGACGAACACGTACTCACCGACCGGCTTGCCGATTACCGCCTGGCTAAAGTTTACCGCGCGTTCGGCGTCCGGCACGCTCAGTTCCTGTGCTGCGACCCTGCCGCACGCCAGCGCCGCCGCCAGCAGGACTACGGCTGGCGTGCGCCGGATCATCGCCATTGCAGGCCCGGTCAGGCCGACCAGGCCGCGTCGAGCATGGCGACCGTAAGCAGCAGCGAGAGCTGTAACAACGAGGCATGAAAACAGGCCATCGCGGTGCGCCGGTTGGGATCCATGACCAGCCGGACGTTGTAGAACAGGAAATACGCGCCACCGATCACTGCGCCACTGAGGTAGATCCAGCCCGGGCGGTACAGCGCCGGCGCCAGCGACGCTGCGACCAGCAACACGGTATTCACGAGTATTGCCCGCGCCGCCCAGGCATCGCCTTTCACCACGGGCAGCATCGGCACGCCCGCTTTCGCATAATCGTCATGAAACGCGATGGCCAGGCTCCAGAAATGCGACGGCGTCCAGAGAAAGAGAACCAGCGCCAGCAGCAGCGCCTCGGGCGAAAGGTCGGGCGTCACCGCCGCAGCACCCGCGAGCACGGCGAAACTGCCCGCCATCCCGCCGATCACGATGTTCCACCACGTCCTGCGCTTGAGCCACACGGTGTAGACCACCGCATAAAAGAAAGCGCCAAGAAACGTATAGACCGCGGCAACCGGATTGATGGCATGCCAGGCCGCGGCGACCGGCAGCAGCGTCATCAGCACGATCAGCGTCAGCCAACCGCGATGCGCCTGCAAAACGCCCGTCGCAAACGGCCGTCGGCGCGTCCGCTCCATTTTCCGGTCGAGATCGACTTCGTAATACTGGTTGAAGGCGCCGGCGCTGGCCGAAGACAGCAGCACCGCGAGCCCCAGAATCGCCATCTGCCACCACGGCACCTGCGGACCCGGAGTGATAGCGATGCCGGCCAGCGCCGTAATGGCAATCACGATCCCAATCCGCAACTTGAACACGTTGAAGATCAGCTTGGCAGTGCTACCCATGATATCCCTCCGTTCGATGTTGCTCGCCGCGACCCGGCACCAGGCCGATCGCCGCGGCGAGGACACTTAAGTGAACCCGTCTCAGCTCAAACCCCAGACGGTGGACAGATACTTCCAGTTCACGAAGTAGTACAGAACGAACGCGACCAGGAANNCAGGAACACCATGGCGAAAACAAACGTGCCGGGCGCGGCGAATGCGGCGACGCCCCCGCCGTGGCCGGTCAGGGCGCCGGCGACCGGCATCCGCAGCACGGCGCGTTCGCGGCCGTATACGCCCGCGTCGAGGCGTTTTCCGAACAGGATCGAACCGACCGTGACCAGCACATACATCGCGCCGCCGGTGACGGCCACCAGCGCCGCCACGCCCATGATCGCGATCATCAGCAAGGCGATTCCCGGAAATTCATACGGCAGCGCAGCGCCCGCAAACGTGATGTCCCAGTGCCTGCGCGGCACGCCCAGCGTTCCAGCGCCCATCATCGCCAGGCAGAACACGGCCATGCCGATGCCG